>NZ_JBHVEE010000012.1:0-117759 GCF_042802415.1 Streptomyces sp. NPDC057486
CAGTTGCACTCGCGTCACGTAAGACGGTCTATCGGACCGGACCGTCTCACGTAGGAACATCCCTCAAATTGATCACGACTCGATACGCGCCCTAGCTCCGCCCAGGAGATCCAGGACTCGCCGTGCAGCTCATCACTCCGGGGCTCGAAGTGAGCAAGGACCTCTTGTGACACGTCATGGGGGAGGCCGCGGTGATCGGCGAGGGCGCGGAATGAGGTGGTGTCGCGGACACCGAACAGGGACCCGAAAGCAACGTAGGAGCGCCCGTTGTAGAGATGCGCGAGGTCGATGGCGCCGAACCAGCTGCGGTCGTCCTCGTCCAGCCAGCGATCCCAGCGGCACTCGATGAACCCGTGTATGTCTGTCCCCATACCCGGCATTGTTCTCCGCCGACGTGAGGCGGGCGACGAAATTTTCTGGCTCCTTGCCAGCCGCGCGTGCGGCCTCTCGGGCCACGCCTTCCCCCAGGTGCGCCCCGAGAGTACCCCCCAGCGGAGAAATCGCACCTCAGACGTGCCAGGGGGAGGCCTCTGTGAATCTGTCTGGACTCAGCCAATCGGTGTCGTGCCTGCCGTGCGCTTGTGCGACGTCGATGGCGGACTGCCGCACTGTCTGGTCCCGACCAGGCGCTGCTGCGTGTGGCTTATCCGGCCCTTGAACTGTGTGAGGAGGGTGGGGAGCCAAGAGCGGTCCTTGATCACCGGCATGTAGGTTCTGGCCATGACTGGTGATTGGCAAATGGACCGGATCGGGACTGCTCTGCGGGGTGAGAACCCCACCGTCTTGCGGCGGTTGACATCGGGGTTCGCAGTGATCGGGGACGTTCAGTTCCTGCCGGGGTACTCGGTACTTCTCGTGGATGAACCGGATGTGCAGCGGCTGTCCGACCTGCCGAAGGCGAAACGGCTGTCGTTCCTGTCCGACATGGACCAGCTCGGTGAAGCGGTTGAGCGGGCCTGTCGGCGGCTGGACCCGGCTTTCCGACGGGTGAATCTGGAGATCCTGGGGAACACGGACCCGTTCCTGCATGCCCATGTGTGGCCGCGGTTCGAGTGGGAGCCGGCCGATGTGGTGGGTGCTCCCGTGTGGCTCTATCCGCGTGAACGGTGGAGCGACGAGCAGTTCAGGCTCGGTCCGCAGCATGATGTGCTGCGGGACGCGATCGGCAGCGAACTGGACCAGTTGCGCTCGATGGCCTGACGGCGGCGGGCCCGCCGACCGTCAGGTCGGTGGGCCCAGTCATCGGTGACGGTCAGCAGAATCTCATTGAAGTCGCCGTAGCGGGGCGACCTCGGAGACACGGTTGGTGATGGTGGGGCGGGCGGCTTCCGGCGTCGCGAGCAGGGCGACGATCGTGACGGGCTGATCGCGGTGCGGGCAGTTCCGAACAGCCGTCGGCGCCAGGGATTCGACGGTTCCGGGGGTGTCGGTGTACTCCAGAAAGTGCTCAAGCAGGTAAGGGCTCGCGCGCATTGGGGCCGTTTCGCCCGGCACTGCTGGTGGTGCGCTGGTTCCGTGAACGCGGCTGTGTGCACTGCCTGGCCCGCGACGCCGGGGGCTCGCAGGCCACCGGCTACCGCTACCTGCACGAGGGCATGCTCGCCTCGGAGCCGCCCGGGGCGTACAGAACCGGCCCCACCTCCCAACACCCAGGCATGAAACGGCATCTGGGTGCGCACGGACTTCAGCGCGCTGTCCGCGCCGGCCCCATCACCGACGGAGCCGATCCACCCGTCGCTCGTCATCTTCTCGACGTGCACCGAGCCGCCGCGCTCGCACACCCAACGTTCCGCCGTCCCCTCGGCATCGCCCTCATCCCAGAAGGGGACCCGCTGCGAACCGATGCGGGCGACGTACACCGCGCGCCGCCGTCGTGCCCGCGCAGCTCGACCGCACCGGGGCCGGCCGGCGGATCACCGACGCGGCCGACGCCGGCGACCCGTCGGATCTCCACCCCAGTTCGCGCGGCGCGCGCCCACCGCGCCCCGCTACCTCAGCGCGTCCAGGAGAGCACGCTCACGCTCGGTGCTCAGGCCGGCCCGGCGAGGTCGGTCGAGACCCTCTTTCCGCTCCCAACGCAGCGCGTCCGCCAGCAGTTGGGCCCTGGGCCGGTGCCGCAGCCCGGCCGCGCTCGCTGCGGCGCCGTTGCGAGCGCTGAAGCCGGCCCAGTCCGGGTCGGCCATCCACATCGCGAGCGACTCCGGGCCCATGAACTGACCCACTTCCTGCCCGAGCAGCCAGTCGGGGTCGGCCTCCACCACCGGTCCGGTGTGCCCGCCGATTTCCCGCGACAGTGCGACCCACTCCCCGAAGGGTACGATCGGGCCGACCGCGTTGTACGTTCCGGTCGTCCCCTTCTCCGCACAGTCGAGCAGCCATGCCGCCAGATCCCGCGCGTCGACCGCCTGCGTCGGGATGCCCGGGGAAGCCGGCACCAGCAGCGGCGCCAGCGGGTCGCGCGCCGCGCGGCCGACCCAGTAGCCGGTGCGGCCGCTGTGGTCACCCGGGCCGCCGATCAGTCCCGCCCGCGCAATGAGAAGGCGGTCGCCCACCGCGGCCGTCGAGGCTTCCTCACAGGCCACCTTGGCCTCCCCGTACTCCTCGCGGTCGACCTCGTCCCGCTCGGACGCCGGTAGCAGTTCCGCCGACTCGTCCGCGTCCGGCTCCGCGTGAGAGGCGTACGCGCTGACCGACGACACGTACGTCCAGTGGCCTGCCCGCTCGCCGAGCGCCGCCAGCGCCCCACGGACGAAACCAGGCTGCCACGACACCTCGACCACGGCGTCCCAGTCCCGGCCCGCCAACCCTTCGTATGCCGACGGGTCGCGCCGGTCCGCGGCGACCAGCGCCGCACCCCCTGCCACTTCGCCGCTCTCTCCGCGGGCCAGGCAGGTCACCCGGTGCCCGCGTTCCAGTGCCTGCCGCGAGACCTCGCGGCCCACCCATGCCGTTCCACCCAGTACCAAGATCTCCATCGGCCCACTCAAACAAAGACCTTGAGCCTGCGCGCCCTGCTTCGCCGAGAGCGGAGCGGCCCACCGGGAAGAGCTCCGGACTCCGCACCAGCTGGATCTGCCACTGCCGACGACTCGGCGAACTGTCGCGTGGGTGTATGACCATCGCGCCACTGTCCGAATTATTAAGTATTGCGCCTGTTACCCGATTGGCGTGGTGCTGGTGGCGGAGTGCGGTGCGGAGCGGCGGGGTGCGCCAGGGGCCGGAAAGGGCTTGCCACCGAGCCCGGCCGGGGTGGATGCCACTCCCAGTGAATGTCAGGGGCACGCCTACACGGGGTGTGTGACCGTTACAGTTGCCAGTTACTGAAATGTCCGCATTGTGTAACGGGGGTCAAAGTCTCCGCCGGCGCCGGGGCGGGTGTTCCAAGGTGTGGGTCCTCGGCTTGTTGGGCCGGGACCCGTATCGCGCAGCATGGCCCTTCTCCGGGCCTGGGCGCCTCTGACTTGAGGGGACATCAGTGTCTGCTTCTCGTACCGTCCGTCGTCTCGTCGCCACCGGTCTGGCGGCCGGATCCGCCGTCGCCGTGGCGGCGATGCCGGCGTCCGCCGACGACGGCCACCAGTGGGGCCGTCACCACCAGGAGCACTCCAGGGTGGTGCTCGGTGACATCCAGTACAACAGCCCGGGCCGTGACGACTACTCCAACCGTTCGCTGAACGCGGAGTGGGTCGAGGTCACCAACACCGGTCGCCGGGCGGTGAATCTGGACGGGTGGACGCTGTCGGACAGGGACGGCAACCGATACCGCTTCGATGACCTGCGCCTGGCCGGCCAGGCCACGGTCCGGGTCCACACCGGCTACGGCCGTGACACCCGCACCGATGTCTACCAGGACCGCAGCAACTACGTCTGGGGCAACCACTCCGACCGCGCCACCCTGCGCAACGACGACGGTCGGGTCGTCGACACCGAGTCCTGGGGCCGTGACCGCGACCGCGACCACCGCTACGGCGACCACCGCGACCGCGACCACCGCTACGGCGACCGTTGGAACCGCCGCTGACCTGACCCCGGCCCGCCACTGATCGCGGGCGCTCCTCGGGAACCAGTGGCGTGCTGCCATCCCCCGCCCCGGGGTGGCGGCACGCCACTCGCGCGCTCACCGGTGTTCTTGCGGGCAGGGGTTCGTCGGGGCAGCACGGACCGGACACGCACCGCGACCCTGGTCCGCGCATCCTGTGGGTTGGTCCATAACTGCGCACGCTACGTTCAACGACGCACGCACGCGACAGGCACGGGGTGCCCGGCCGACACTGTCGCCTGATCAAAGCGAAGGCTCTCCGCCTTCGCGACGAGGGCCGGCTGCGACGGTCACAGTCGACAGCGAGTGTCGACGGCTCCGGACAGCGGTTGCCGACCCTGGGCTTCCGGGACGCCCGCAGACTCCCCCTACAAAGCCGCCGCCCCTGATCCACCAGGAATGACGGGACACCCCTCAGGACCGCCGCCCCCGGACGGGCTCCAGCCGTAGCTGCTGCGGAGCCGATTTCAGATGGGCCGAGAGGTCCGGAAGGGGTGTTGCCTCCCCCGCCGTGAACCAGAGCATGACGTCCTCACCGGTACGGACCGGCAGTGCGGGGAAATTGTTCTCCGCGTGCTCGGTGCGGTGGACCGCCTGCGGAGGAGCTCCGGCGGCGGTCAGCCGGGGTCGCAGGTGCTGCTCGAAGTGGTCGGCGAAGGCCATGTCCAAGGGGTGGCAGATGGTCGCGACGACCGGCGTCGCGGCGTCCGGAGCCGCAAAGCCCGGTCCGCGCAGCAGGAGAACGTCGTCCGAGTTCAGCATGGTCGCATTGGCCGCCTCACGGTGGGTCTGCCAGACGGGACCGTAGTAGAAGGCGTGCAGCGCTCGCGCCCGCGCAGCCATGTCCGGGAAGCTGCGCAGCCAGACGAAGCGGTTCGGGTCGTCCAGGTCCCGGAACCGGCCGCCGACGGTGATACCGACCGCCTCCTGACCTCTGACGAACTGCTGCTCGAAGAGGTCGACCAGCGTGTCCCGGGCGCCCGGGTGCAGGGTGTACTGCCGGAGTTCGACTATGGCGTTCATGGCCGAGAAGTTAGCGGCACTCCACTGACATCTCCTGTCAGTGGAAATCGGCATGAGCAAGCGACCCACGCATGACCGCAGGGGCCCACCCGGCCCGGAGCCGGACAGCCCTTGGCCGACATGGGCCGGAGCTCGCCATCCAGCGGGGCCCGGACGAGCGGCGTGAGGCTGTGCAGGACGGCGGTGCCGATCCGGGGCGTGGGCACCGGCCCAGCGTTGCGCAGCACGGTGGCGTGCCGGCCGAGGCCGGGGAGACGCCGACGCGTTCGGCGAGCGCGGTGGCCGTCGCCGGATCGCGCACACCTCGGAGGACCGCGGCGCAGGTCCGGCCGAGCAGCGGGACGTCGTACGAGGAGCACGACGGCAGGTGCAGGATCGGCGGGTGTGACGGTCGGGGTGAGGCCTTTCGCCCAGACGTGAAAGGCCATGCGGTCGCGGGGTGCCCTGGGCAGGCTCTCGAGCGTCCCCGAGCGGCGGGGGCCACCCATGTGTACCCGGAGGTCGCAACGATGCCCGGCACCAACCGTCTTCTGTGTCTCGGCGCCTCGGTCCTGCTGGCCGGCCTGGCAGCCCAACCCATCCCGGCTGTCGCGCACGATCTGCCGCGCACCTATGTCATCACGCGGTCCCCAGGGGTCTTGCCCGAGGGGATCGCGATCGACGGCGACGGCACGATGTACGTGTCCTCCGACGGCACCGGCGCACTGTACCGGGGGAACGTCCGCGCCCCCCGCCTGCACCCCTTCCGTGCGGACGGCGTCGAGGACCGAACGAGCACCCTGGGGGTGCACACCGACGCCCAGGGTCGGGTCTTCTCGGTCGGAGGCGCCGAGCTGACCGTCCACGACCGCCGCGGGCGCCTGCTGGCCACGCTCACCGCACAGAGCGGACCGCTCGGTGCGCCCGACCTCAACGACCTTGTGATCACCGAGGACGCCGTCTACGTCACGGACTGGGCCAATCCCGTCGTGCACCGCGCCGAGATCCACGACGGTGAACTCGGGCCCCTGGAGCCCTGGTTCGACATCCGCTCCGCCTTCCCCCGGTTCCCGGCACAGTTCTGGCTGCTGAACGGCATCGTGGCGGACCGGTCGGGGCGAACCCTGCTGGTGGCCTCCAACGGAACAGAGGCTGTGTGGCGGGTCGACGTCGCCACCCGGGAGGTAGGCCAACTGGATCTGGGCGGGGCGTCCTTCGGTGCCGACGGCATGCTGCTGCGCGGACGAACGTTGTACGCGGTGCTCAACTACGGTGCCCCGAGCGGGGTCTACGTCGCCTCGCTCGACGAGGAGCTGCGCACCGGATCGGTGACCCACCGGATCACGGGCGAACCGTTCGACCTGCCCACCACGCTGGCCCGTCACGGCTGCCGGCTCTACGTGGTGAACAGCCAGAACGACGACCCCCCGGGGGAGCCCCCGTACACCGTGAGCGCGATCGACGACCCGGTCTGCGACCGTCCCTGACTTGGTCTCTCACCTGCGCGCTGCGGTCGTGGGGTCGCTGACTTCCTCCGTCGCGGTTTCGGTCCCGCGTACGCCCCGGCCCTGCCGAGCAGTTCGTCGTGCGATCCCACCTCCGCGATCCGTCTCGCAGTCGGCCCTGGCACGGCTGCTCGCTCAGGGCGAGCACATCGTGCCCATCCCCGGCACCCGCAGCGCGGATCGAGGAGAACGCCGGCGCCGCGGACGTCACGCTCACCGAGGCCGACCTCGACTTCGCAAGGGAGATCCTGCCCCATGAACGGCTTCGACGCCGCTACGCCGAGGAGGGTATGCCCACCTGGATCTGAACGCCCGGACGCAGGACCGCCACCAGCCCCGGGTCACGGAAGCGCGGGTGTGGGCGATTCCGTCAGGGCGAGTGGATGTCCGCGTGCAACGACAACGAGGCGGTCAGCCGATACACACAGCGATCAGGCAGATCTGCGTCGGGGATGTCGGATCACCCGGCGACGTGATCGGCCGAAGGTTCACAGCCGATGGTCCTGCGTCGGGGCGTTCGGCGGCAGCGGGCGCGGTCGTCTCCGGGGCCTGGGCCTGAGCCTGGGCCGGGGTGTCGGCGCTGCCGACGTGCGTCGCGTCTGCCGACTCGGGTGTGGTGTGCGGCGTTGCCCTCGGGATCGCGGGAGACGGGGCCGTGGCGGCGGCCTTCGACTGCCGGCTCGTCGTCCCCGTGCGAGGCGCGGCAACGGTGGCGCTCCGCTGTCGGCTCGTTGTCGTGGGTGGGTGAGGGTCGGGATGCCGCGAAACCTGGGCGTCCGGTTGCTCCGATACCGAGTCGGTGGTCGCTGTCCGGGGCGTGGCCGCGGTCACCGGCTCCGGCGGTGAGGCTGCGTGCGTGTGGCTGCCGGCAGGCCGGGTGGACGGCAGCGCGGCAACGGTCAGGCCGCCACCGACAAGGGCAACGGCCGTTGCGGCCGCGGCCCGACGCTTGTTCTTCTTCCAACGTGCCCGCTGCCGACGCCGAGCCGCCCGGCCCTGTCCGGTGGAGGCGGTGCCTTCGTGGCCGCTGATCGAACCAGCGCCCGAAGCATCCACCGCGTCTCCGAATGCGCCGCTGCCGATCGGTTCGGCGTCGGAGTGCTGAGTGCCGAGGTAGGACCCCGGAGGGGGCATCTCCTCCGCGCTCCATGCCTGCCCGGCCGTCGCAGCAGCGGCGGCCGCGCCGGGGAGGCGCTGGGCGGGCGGGGCAATGTCGGGAGCGTATGCGCCGCACCCCGGACACACGAGTGCCCCATTGAGAAACCGGCGGCACGCGGAGCAGTAGTCCATCTGCGATCTTTCTGTGCTGGCTGCGCCGCCAGGGATGTCGGCGACCTGTCTCGGGCTTTCGCACGCGGGATCGAGCGGGCAGCAACGCTACTGGCACCCGCCGAAGATGATGCGCAGCCCTTGTGACGCTGCTGCAAAGATCTACCGGCGGTGGCGCGGCCCTTGCATGGAGCGGGTGAAAGGGACCGAGCTCTGGCCCCGGGATCGGGAATGACGGATCCGGCCCGGCCGAGCGGGTCACGTGTGTCGGCGGGCCCGGTCGGCCCTGAGGTCAGCGCATCGTGCGTGGTCCGGGGATGCAGGGGCGGGGTACCTCACGCCCTGGGGTACCACGGGTCGGCATGGGCGGTCCGTCGCTCTGGTCGTGCGGGGCGACGACCCTGCCGATGTGGCCCGTCCATGCCCGAACCGCGGGAGAATCGCGCTCCTTGTCGTCTGCAGAGTTGCGCCCACCCTTCCCCCGGCCGCGCGTACAGCGGGATCACTGCCCTGGACCCCATGCGAACGGCATGCGCGCAGGAGAGGGTGGAGGCATGGCCATATCACTGAATCCCCCAGGGGAGACACCACCTGCCGAGGGCTCCATCAGCGAAGCCCACCAGGAACGCCCGGACGGAGGCATCTGGGAACACCCCGCCCTATGGGCAGGACTCATTCTGCTGGGATCGGTCATCTTTGCCGCGTTCTTCATCGCGCGGATCTTCGGATACGGATGACCAGCCGGCCTCGGCGCCGGCCGGTGACCGGACCAGGCCTTGGCCGGCGTCGATCGCGGTGAGCATCGGGCAGCGAGTCGGCGTCCCAGCGACGGTTGTCCGGTCCCCCACCGGACGGCGTCCCCGCCGGCGGCGAAGGCCGGAGCAGCGTGTCCGTCGGACACCGGACCCACCGGCTCGACGGACGCGACACAAGACAAAGGCAAGGAGGTTGCCCACTCCTTGCCACTCTCAACCTATAGCGCATGGGGGGCCTTGCGGCAAGACCCCGGTCGTGCTGCAGAATCTCCGACCGAAGCCATTACCTGAGGAAAACAGGGCTTCGCGAAGTACATGCGCTTTGTCGGCATGTGGGTCTCGCCGGACGCGGACTGTCGGTGGGACTCGAGGTGCGGTTGCGGGCACTCGGCACGGAGGTGCGGGTGTGCGCGCCGCCGGGCTACGCGGAGCAATCGGCCGAATGCACATGTGTTGACTGGGGGGTTTCATGATCGACGTGATCATTTCTGGCGGCGGTCCGACCGGCTTGATGCTGGCCGGCGAGCTGCGGCTGCACGGCGTGCGCGTGCTCGTGCTGGACAAGGAGGCGGAGCCGACCGTGCAGTCCCGTGCGCAGGGCCTGCACGCGCGCAGTGTCGAGGTGATGGACCAGCGCGGTCTGCTGGAGCGGTTCCTCTCGCTCGGCAAGAAGGTCACAGCCGGCGGCTTCTTCGCCGGCCTCGGCCAGGCGTGGCCCGAGCGGCTGGACACGGCACACTCGTACGTCCTCGCCATCCCGCAGCAGGTCACCGAACGCCTGCTGACCGAGCACGCCACCGAACTCGGCACCGAGATCCGGCGCAGCTGCGAACTGGTCGGGCTGAGCCAGGACGAGCACGGGGTGACCGTCGAGCTGGCCGACGGCACGCAGCTTCGCTCGCGCTACCTCGTCGGCTGCGACGGCGGCCGCAGCACGGTGCGCAAGCTCCTCGGCATCGGGTTTCCCGGTGAGCCCTCCACGGTCGAGACGCTGCTGGGCGAGATGCAGCTGACCGCTTCGCCGGAGGAGCTGGCCGCCGTGGTGGCCGAAGTCCGCAAGACCCAGACGCGGTTCGGCGTCATGCCCCAGGGCGACGGTACGTACCGCGTCATCGTGCCCGCCGAGGGGGTGGCCGAGGACCGTACGACCGCGCCGACCCTCGATGAGTTCAAGCAGCAGCTGCGGGTGTACGCCGGCACCGACTTCGGCGTGCACGCACCGCGCTGGCTCTCCCGCTTCGGAAACGCCACCCGGCAGGCCGAGCGCTACCGGGTCGACCGGGTGCTGCTGGCCGGCGACGCGGCGCACATCCACCCGCCGACCGGCGGGCAGGGCCTCAACCTCGGTGTCCAGGACGCGTTCAACCTCGGCTGGAAACTGGCTGCCGCGGTGGGCGGCTGGGCGCCCGAGGGTCTCCTTGACAGCTACCACGCCGAACGGCACCCGGTGGCCGCCGACGTGCTGGACAACACCCGCGCGCAAATGCAGTTGATGTCCACCGAGCCGGGTCCCCGGGCAGTGCGCCGGCTGATGTCGGAGCTGATGGACTTCGAGGAGGTGAACCGGTACCTGATCGAGAAGATCACTGCGATCGGGGTCCGCTACGACTTCGGTGAGGGCCACGAACTCCTCGGCAAGCGGCTGCGGGACGTGGAGCTGAAGCGGGGGCGCCTCTACAAGCTGATGCACAGCGGCCGCGGACTGCTGCTCGACCAGACGGGCCGGCTCTCGGTGGCGGGCTGGGCGGATCGGGTCGACCACGTCGTCGACGTCAGCGAGGAACTGGACGTGCCCGCGGCGCTGCTGCGGCCGGACGGTCATGTGGCGTGGGTCGGTGAAGACCAGGAGGAGTTGCTCGGCCGGCTGCCCAAGTGGTTCGGCACTGCCGCCGCCGGCTGAGCGCGCAGGCGTGGCTCGAAAAGGCGGGACGTGTCTCCGGCCGGGTCAGGCGCGGTCCGTGACACCCGGTCCCGATGCCTGGGGTGGTGGCGGCCGCATGGGCGCGGGGCAGTCCCCGCGGAGCTCACCGAACGGGCCCTCTTGGTTGGCACCACCGATGTCGAGTACGGCGAGATGCGAACGGCCCGGCGTCAGCTGTCGAAGCCGAGGCCGAAGCGGTCGAGCGTCCTGAGCCAGAGGTTGCGCCGGCCCTCGTTGCGGTCGGCGCGCGCCATCGACCACTTGGTGATGCCGATTCCCGCTGCTCGGACCGGCTCCGGCGGGAACGGAAGCGGCTTGCGGCGGACGAGCTGGAGCTCGGTCCGCGCGGTGCGTTCGCCCGCCAGAAGGTCGAGCATGACCTCGGCACCGAACCGGGTGGCGCCGACGCCGAGGCCCGTGAACCCGGCCGCGTAGGCGACCTTCCCGTGGTGACTCGTGTCGAAGAACACGCAGAAACGGGTGGATGTGTCGATGGCACCGCCCCAGGCATGGGTGAAACGGACCCCGTCCAACTGCGGAAAGGTCGTGAAGAAGTGCCGGGCGAGGGTGGCGAAGGTCTCGGGCCGCTGGTCGTGCTCGGCGCGAACCCGGCCGCCGTAGCGGTAGACGGCGTCGTAGCCGCCCCACAGGATGCGGTTGTCCGCGGAGAGCCTGACGTAGTGGAACTGGTTGGCGCTGTCCGCGAAGCCCTGCCGATTGCGCCAGCCGACGGAGGCGAGCTGCTGTTCGGTCAGTGGCTCGGTCATGAGGGCGTAGTCGTACACGGGGACGGTGTACGGGCGGTGGCGTCGGAGCAAGGAGGGGTAGGCGTTGGTGGCCAGGGCGACGCGCCGGGCGCCGATCCGGCCGTAGGGAGTACGAACCGTGATCCCGACGCCGCG
Organism: Streptomyces sp. NPDC057486; assembly: GCF_042802415.1. NCBI lineage: Bacteria > Bacillati > Actinomycetota > Actinomycetes > Kitasatosporales > Streptomycetaceae > Streptomyces > Streptomyces sp. NPDC057486. The sequence continues at coordinate 11,394 of NZ_JBHVEE010000012.1, forward strand.
CTCGTCGAGCGAGGTGGCGGGTGTGTGCTCGTGGATACGGACGCCGAGGTCGAGGCAGGCGCGCTTGAGCCCCCAGGCGAGCCGGGCCGGGTTGACCATGGCCACGTCGTCCTTGTTCCACAGGCCGCCGAGGAATGTCGGCGAGTCGATCTCGGCCCGGACGGCCTCGGCGTCGAGCAGCACCGGCTTGCCGCCGTAGCGGGTGAGGGCCTCGGCCTCTTCCTTCAGGCCGTCGACCTGATACGGCTCGGTGGCCACGATCAAGGAGCCCGTGCGCTCCCAGGAGCAGTCGATGCCGTGGCGTTCCACGGCTTCCTCGATGGCCTGGAGGTTCTCGCGACCGAGCCGTTCCAGGAGGCCGATCTCCTCGGGCCAGCGCTGGAGTCCGTTGTGCAGTCCGTGGGTGAGGCTGGATTCGCAGAATCCGCCGTTGCGGCCGGATGCGGCGCCGCCGGCCTCGTCCGCCTCGATGAGCACCACATCGGTGGACGGATCGCGCTCCTTGGCGACGAGGGCGGTCCACAGCCCGGTGTACCCGCCGCCGACCACCAGCAGGTCGCAGGTCGTGTCGCCGACGAGGGCGGGTCCGGACTGCGGCCGACCGGGGTCGTCGAGCCAGAACGGGGTCGGTGCGGCGTCCCGGAGCGAGGCGAGGTGGTTCATGGGCGGACTCCTTCGGATCGCGGAGGTACAGGCCTCCGAAGTGCCGCTATGAGACCGCCCGCGAGACATCAAGGTCAATGGTGTTGACATAAGCGTCTCCCGCCGTCGCCCCACCGGGCCAGGAAAGCACGGCCCTCTCGGCGATCGCGTCGACGTCGAAGGCGGTACGCAGCAGCCGCCCGGCCTCGAAGGATGCGGCTGCCTCACCGTGGGAGGCCCCGATACGGTCCCCGAGCCCCAACTCCGCGTCCAGAGGGGCGACATCGACCCGTCCGGGGGCCACCCATAAGCCGCTCTGCAGGTGACCGGATCCGGCCCCGACGAGCCGTGGGGGAACGTCGTGGCCACGCCTCCCGGAGCTCGGCCACGCCGGCCCGCGGGCCGTCAAGCCCGGGCGTGACGGTCCCCGGAGCCGTCCGCCGGAACGCCTGCGGCGGGCAGCCGGGCCGCCATCGCATCGAGCATCAGTTCCAGAGCGAAGGGATAGCCACTGCCGCGCATGTCGTCGGCGAGCAGGGGCAGGGTCGCTGCGATGTTCGGGTGCGTGGCGGCCGGCAGTTTGCCGTACACCGCGTGCCAGACCTCCGCGTCCGCTTCGTGGGCGGCCCGCGGAAGGGCGAGAGCAGCGGCGTCCTGGGCCGCGAAGGCGAGGGCCTGGTCGACGAAGGCGTGGTACATCCGCACCGCGAGAGGGTCCGGAAAGTTCACCGAGCGCAGGACACCGAGGATCGTCTCAACGGCCCGGGTCTCGTGGGCGCGCCCGGTCGTGCGGTGCGCCGCCAGAAGGGCGGCCTGCGGGTTGGACCGGTAGGAGGCATGAATCCGCAGACCGATCGCACGGAGGTCGGCACGCCAGTCGCCGGTGGGCTCCCAGCCCTCCTGTGCGCGGCCGATGAGCTCGTCGGCGAGAGAGAGCAGCAGTGCGTCGGTGTTGCGGAAATACCGATAGATGGCGCTGGGATCGGCGCCCAGTGCGGCACCGAGCCGCCGTACCGAAAGTGCCTCCGCACCGTGCTGCGAGACCAGACGCAGCGCGGTCTCGACGATCATCCGTTCGGAGAGGACGGCACCCTGCTTGGTCGGCCTGCGCCTGCGCCGCCCGCTCTCGGGAACCACACGTTCGACCATGCGGCGACCTTACGACAACACCATTGACGTGTAAATGACCGAGCGGCTTGCATGGCGCCCACCTGATGTTTCCTCACGTTCTGGAGCACCGTATGACCACGGCCGATCTGGTCTTCACCCGCGGCGCCGTCTTCACCGCCGATCCGGCCCGCACCCGGGCCACTTCACTCGCCGTCGTCGGCGACCGGATCGCCGCTGTCGGGCACGACGACGTGCGCGAGCTCATCGGCCCCGGCACCGAAGTCGTCGACCTGCGGGGGAAGCTGCTGCTCCCAGGCTTCCAGGACGCCCACATCCACGCGGTGTTCGGCGGGACGGAGCTGGCCGAGTGCGACCTGACCGGCACCGTCGGCGTCGAGGAGTACCTGGACCGGATACGGGCCTACGCGAACGCCCACCCCGACCATCTGTGGATCACCGGCGGCGGGTGGTCGATGGAAAGCTTCGACGGTGGTCTGCCGACCCGGCAGTTGCTCGACTCCGTGGTCCCGGACCGCCCGGTCCTGCTGTCGAACCGTGACCACCACGGCGCGTGGGCCAACACCCGGGCACTCGAGCTGGCCGGAATCACCGCCGCCACCCCCGACCCGGCCGACGGCCGCATCGAGCGCGAACCGGACGGCACGCCCAGCGGGATGCTCCAGGAGGGCGCCACGGCGCTGGTCTCCCGCCTGGTGCCGGCGAGCACCCCCGCGGACCGGCTCGCCGGTCTGCTGCGGGCCCAGAAGCTGCTGCACTCCCTCGGCGTCACCGGCTGGCAGGACGCCCTGCTCGGAGTGTTCAGCGGCAGGCCCGATCCGTCGGACGCCTATCTGACCGCCGCCCGCGACGGCTCGCTCACCGCCCGGGTCACCGGCGCGCTGTGGTGGGACCGCGAGCGCGGTGCCGAGCAGATCGACGAGCTGGTCGCACTGCGCGAGAAGTTGAGCCACGGACGGTTCCGGGCCCGATCCGTGAAGATCATGCAGGACGGCATCGCCGAGAACTTCACCGCCGCGATGACCTCCCCGTATCTCGACGGCTGCGGATGCGCCACCGCCAACAGCGGCCTCAGTTTCGTCGACCCGCAGGAACTGCGCAGCCACGTCACCCGGCTCGACGCCCTTGACTTCCAGGTCCATTTCCATGCGCTCGGCGACCGGGCCGTCAGCGAGGCCCTCGACGCGATCGAGGCCGCCGTCGAGGCCAACGGGCACCGCGGCAACCGCCACCATCTCGCCCATCTCCAGGTCGTGCACCCCGACGACCTCGCCCGCTTCGCCCGGCTCGGTGCCATCGCGAACATCCAGCCGCTGTGGGCCGCCCACGAGCCCCAGATGGACGAACTGACCATCCCCTTCCTCGGCCCCGAGCGCGCGGCCTGGCAGTACCCGTTCGGCGACCTGCTGCGCGCGGGCGCCACCCTGGCCGCCGGGAGCGACTGGCCCGTCAGCAGCCCCGACCCGATCGAAGGCCTCCATGTGGCGGTGAACCGCATGGAGCCCGGCGCCACCGACGGCCGGGTCTTCCTCCCCGAGCAGCGCCTGGACCTGGCGACGGCCGTCGCCGCCTACACAGCGGGTACCGCCCATGTGAACGGCCTGGACGACACCGGCAGTCTGCGTCCCGGCAATCTCGCGGACCTGGTGGTCCTGGACCGCGACATCTTCACGGCGCCGCCGGAGGAGATCGCCGAGGCACGCGTCCTGCGGACCTATGTCGGCGGCACGCTCGTGCACGCCTCCTGAGCCTGCCGCCCGGACCGGCTCGGCCTGGTGCCGTGACCGGCAATGCTTGCCCCATGAGGAGCGTCGTCCGGTGCGTGCGTGCCGGGCGGTGCGACGGGGCAAAGCCTGCCGGTCGCAGCTCTAGCTCGTACGCAGCGAGGACGCCCGCACCTGGAGCCGGGTCGGCACCAGCACTCCGGCCGGCCCGGCCTGCCCCTCTTCCAGCGCTGCGACAAGGAGCTCGATCCCGGCCTCCGCAACCTCCCGGGGCCCCAGGCTCAGCGTCGTCACCGGCGGCTGGGTGTGGACGGCCGTCGTGTCCTCGCTGACGCACACCAGGAGCAGATCGTCGGGTACGTCGTATCCGTGGCGGCGTGCCGCTTCCAGGACGAGCGGTGGACTGACCTCGGCCACGACGAGCAGGGCGTCCGGCCGGTCGGCCCCGGTCAGGGCGTCCTCCACGGCTTGTACGACCGGTCCGTTGCCTGCTGCGGCGGCGAGCACGACCTGCTCCGGCAGCTCCTGCGCGGCGGACCACTCGCGGTAGGCGTCGAGGACCGCCACGTGGAACCGCGTCGTACTGTCGGGCAGCACGAGCGCGGGCCGCCGGGCACCTTGCGCCTTGAGGTGGTCCAGTGTCTCGCGCACGGCCGCGGCGGCGTCGACGTCCACCCAGTGCGCTCCCGGCCGTCCCTCGACGGAGCGGTCGGTGAACACCGGGATCCGGGCGGCGAGCAGGTCCTCCACGATCCGGTCGTCGGCGACAGGGTCGGCGACGATCACCGCGTCGAGCGGCAGGTCGGCCCACTCGCCGTGCAGCTCTCCCGCGGGCAGCAGCACCAGGGCGTAACCGCGCTTGAGTGCGGCCGCCGCGGTGGCGCTCGTCAGCTGGGCGAAGTACGGCGACTCCAGGAACGCCCAGGGGGCGCCGGAGAATTCGCCCACCACGTATCCGATCAGCCGGGCCCGTCCCGCTCGCAGTTGCCGCGCGGTGGCGTTGGGTCGGTAGCCCATCCTCCGCGCGGTCTCCCTGGCCTTCTCCCGTACGGCTGGGGAAAGCCGCCCGGTGCCGTTGAGGGCCGCCGAGACGGTGGTCTTGGACAGTCCCGCCTCGCGGGCCACGTCGACGAGCCGTACGCGCGGAGGTGTGGGTGGTGAAGAAGGCCCACCACGCCCTGAAGCAGCTTTTGTCATGGGCTGATGCTGCCACCCCCGCGACCTCAGCAAAACCGTTCCCGCAAAGCCTTGTGCGGGAACGTTCCCGCAACAATACTCACTCCATTCCCCAGCGCCCGTCACTACACCCGTAAAGGGGTGGGTCTCCATGCGCATGCCCAGAGTCATCGCGCTGCTCGTCTGTTCCGTCGCCGTCGCGACCACCGCCACCGCCTGCTCCGGCGCCACGGGCTCCGGGTCCGCCGGCAACGGCGCCGGCCCCGCCTACCGGATCACCCCGACCTCACCGCCGGCGAAGGGCCCACTGGACTCGTTCACCTGGTCCCTCTACGCCGAGCCCTACACGCTCGACTACGCCCTCGCGTACGACTACCCGCCCAACACCGTGCTCGCCAACGTGTGCGAGCAGCTCCTGCGGGTCACGCCCGACATGAAGATCCAGCCCGGCCTCGCGGTCAAGTACGCCCAGCCGGATCCAAAAACCCTGGTGTACACCCTGCGTCCGGGAGTGAAGTTCCACGACGGGACGACGATGACCGCCGACGACGTGGTCGCCTCCCTCAAGCGCCAGATGGCCCCGGCCACCGGCTCGCCCTGGGCGTCCTCGTTCAAGAACGTCGAGGTCATCGAGAAGACCGGCCCGCTGGAGGTGACCATCCGGCTCTCCAAGCCCGATGTCCTCCTCAACGAACTGATGGCCGCCTCCCCCGGCACCGTCGAGAGCGCCGCCTTCCTGGCCAAGGCCGGCAAGGGTTACGGCGGCCCCGGGGGCAAGGTCAACTGCACCGGCCCGTACGCCCTCACCGACTGGGCCCAGGGCGACACCATCACCCTCAAGAAACACGCCGCGTACTGGGACCGGTCGCTGGCCCCGAAGGCCGACAAGGTGACGTTCACCTTCATCGAGGACCCGGCCGCCCGCTCCAACGCCTTCCTCTCGGGTACCGCCGACGGCGGGTACATGGTGCCCTCCGCCTCATTCGCGCAACTGCGCTCCAGCCGCAAGGGAACCGTGCTGTTCGGCCCCAACACCGCCGCGGCCAACCTCGCCGTCCTCGACTTCAAGGGCACCCTCGGGGACCTCAAGGTCCGCAAGGCGCTGTCCATGGCGCTCGACCGCAAGAACATCATCAAGGCGGCCGCCGGCGGCATCGGCGTCCCCTCCAAGGCCCCCGCCGCGCGCGGCGCCTGGGCGCTGGCTCCGGAGAAGACCGACGGCTACTTCGACGCCCTGCCCGAGCCGACGTACGACCTGAAGGCCGCGAAGAAGCTCGTTGTCGAGGCCGGCGCCACGGGCCGGAAGGTCACCGTGGCCACCAGTTCGCTCGCGCCCGAGGTCAGTATCGCCGCCAACGCCGTCCAGGCGGCCGGCCGGCAGATCGGCCTCGACGTCCGACTGAAAGCGGTCGCCCCGGAGGCGTACAGCAGCATCTTCGTCGACCCCGACGCCCGCAAGGGCCTCGACCTCGTCATCACCAACGGGTACGACAACACGCCCGACCCGCTGGAGTTCTACCAGTACCTGCGTACCGGCGACTTCGGGAACTACGGCAAGTGGTCGAACGCCGAGTACGACGCCGCGTTCGACCGGGCGAACGCGGAGGCCGATCCTGCCGCCCGCGCCGACCTGACCGCCGAGCTCCAGAGGATCGCGGTGCGCGAACTCCCGATCATCCCGCTGTACGAGTCGCCGTACACGGTCTTCCTCGGCAGCCGCGTGACCGGCGCCCCCACCGGCATCGCGCAGCTGTACTACCCGTGGGCCGCGACGATCGGGGCCGCGAAGCCATGACCCGCTATCTCGTCGGACGGCTCCTCGGCCTCGCGACGGTGCTGTTCGTGACCTCGCTGGTGGTCTTCGGCACGGTCCACCTGGCCCCCGGCGATCCGGTGTCCTTCCTGCTGCACGGCCGCCCGGCGACGCCGGAGGCCACGGCGGCGCTGCGAGCCCAGTACCACCTGGACGACCCGCTGCCCCTGCAGTACACGAAGTGGCTCGGAGGCGTGCTGCACGGCGACTTCGGCCGGTCCGCCCAGTTCCACCAGGACGTCGGTAGCCTCATCGGTTCCCGCCTTCCGGGCACCGCCCTCCTGGTGGGATACGCGGCGCTGCTGGTCGCCGTCCTCGGTGTGGGGGCCGGTCTCCTTGCCGCGCTTCGCCCCGGCCCGGTGGACCGCGCGGTGCTGCTCGGCACGGGGGTGGCCACGGCGACACCCTCCTTCGTGAGCGCCATGGCGCTCGTCTCGCTGTTCTCCGTCCAACTGGGCTGGTTCCCGGGACCGGGCGGCACCCCGGAGGGTTTCCCGGATCGGCTCTACCACCTCACGCTGCCCGCCTTCGCTCTGGCGCTGACCTTCGCGGGGCTGCTCGCCCGGGTGACCCGCTCGGCAATGCTCGACGAACTCGGACGCGACCACGTCGAGGTGGCGCGCGCCCGCGGTGTCGCGCGTCGGGCCGTGATCCGCCGACACGTGCTGCGCAACGCGCTGGGCCCCGTCGTCACTGTCGGCGGCACGATGCTCGCCGGTCTGCTCATCAGCACCTCGATCGTCGAAACCGCCTTCGACGTGTCCGGCATCGGCTCCCTGCTCGTGCAGTCGGTGACGGCCAAGGACTTCGCCGTCGTGCAGGCGATCACCCTGCTCAGCGTGGCGGCCTTCGTCGTGGTGAACCTCGCTGTCGACCTGCTCGCCCCGGTCATCGACCCGCGGCTGTCCCTCCGGGGGGAAGGCTCCTCATGACCACCACAGCAACTCCCGCGGCCGGAACACCCACACTGCGCCGCCGCCCCGGCCTGCGCGGCCTCCGGGTCCTCGGCCAGGGCCCCATGTTCACCGCAGCCGTCGTGGTCCTGGCCGCGCTCGTCCTGGTCGCCGTCCTGGCACCCGTCCTCGCACCGCACGACCCCGAGTCGCTCGACCTGTCGGCGAGTCTGGTCGGGACCACCGGAGACCACTTCCTGGGCACCGACCAATCGGGGCGCGACGTCCTGTCCCGGCTGATCCATGGCGCGCGGACCGGTCTGTTCGGACCGCTGCTCGTCGTCGGTGTCTCCACGCTCCTCGGCACCCTGCTCGGCGTGATCGCCGCCTGGCGGGGCGGCTGGGCGGACACGGTCCTCTCCCGGTCGATGGACATGGTCTTCGCGATCCCCGGACTGCTGCTCGCGATTCTCCTCGTGGCCGTGGTCGGCTCCGGCATGACCGCACCGGTCATCGCCATGGCCGTGGCCTACACCCCGTACGTGGGACGGCTGGTGCGAAGCATCGCGCGCCAGGAGAAGGCCCGTCCGTACATCGAGTCCTACCGGGTGCAGGGCTGGTCCGGCTGGACGATCTGCCTGCGGCACCTGCTGCCCAACATCGCGCCCACGGTCCTCGCCCAGTCCGCGATGAACTTCGGGTACGCGCTGATGGACCTGGCGGCGCTCTCCTACCTCGGCTTCGGTGTGCAGCCGCCCACCGCCGACTGGGGCGCCATGATCAACGAGGGCCAGTCGGCCCTCCAGCAGGGGGCGATGCTGCCCGCCCTCGCGCCGTCCGCGTGCATCGTGCTCGCCGTGGTGGCGTTCGGCATCGTCGGCGAGGGACTCGCCGACCGGATCGCGAAGCGGGAACGGTGAGTGCCATGACCCAGGACAGCCCTCAGGTGCGAAGCACCGGGGACGGCTCCCCCGTACTCGACATCGACGGGCTCGGCGTACGGCTGCCGGACGGGCAGGCAGCCCGGCCGATCCTGGACGGCGTCAGTCTCCGGGTCCTTCCGGGGGAGACGGTCGGCCTGGTCGGCGAGTCCGGCTCCGGCAAGTCTGTTGCCTGCCGCAGCGTGCTGGGGCTGCTGCCCGCCGGGGCGCGGACGAGTGGGACGGTACGGGTCGCCGGCCGGGATGTGCTGACCATGAACCGTACGGAGCTTGCCGCACTGCGGGCCCGGCAGGTGGCCATGGTCTTCCAGGACCCGCGCGCCGCCGTCAATCCGCTGCGCCGGGTCGGTGACTTCGTCACCGAGGGGCTGCGCGCGTCCGGTCTCCCCGCCGCCGCGGCCACCACCCGGGCCGAGGCTCTCCTCGACGCCGTGGGCATCCGCGATCCGCGGGGCGCGCTTCGCCGCTTTCCGCACCAGTTCTCCGGCGGGATGCTCCAACGGGTGGTCATCGCCGCGGCCCTCGCGAGCGAGCCCGCCCTGCTGGTCGCCGACGAACCGACCACGGCCCTGGACGTCACGACGCAGGCGGAGATCATCGCGATCCTCACGCGCCTGCGGGCCGAACAGGGCACCGGACTCCTCTTCGTCACCCACGATCTCGAACTGGCCTCGGCCATCTGCGACCGCGTGTACGTCATGTACGCGGGCCGGATCGTCGAGACCCGGGGCACCGACGAGCTGTTCGACCGGCCTCGCCATCCGTACACGTCGGGGCTGCTCGCCTGCACCCCCCGCATCGAACCGGGCGCACCGACCCCCCGGCCCATCCCCGGTCGTCCCGTCTCCCTCGCCGAGGCGCCGCCGGGGTGCGCCTTCGCGGCGCGCTGCGCGCACGCGCAGCCGCGCTGCTCCGAAGAGACCCCCGTACTGGCGCGGTACGGCGACGGTCTCACCGCGTGCCACCGCGCCGACGAAGGGATCACACTGTGACCGGAACGACGAAGGGGCTCGTGGTCGACGGGCTGCGCAAACGGTACGGGGACCACACCGCGGTCGACGACGTGTCGTTCACCCTGGCACCGGGGTCCTCCCTGGCCGTCGTCGGCGAGTCCGGCAGCGGCAAGACGACGACCGTACGCATGCTGGTCGGCCTGGAGCGGCCGGACGGCGGCACCGTCCGCCTCGATGGCCGGGACCGGTCGGCCCGCCCGCGGAACCGAGCCGAACGACTGTCGCGCGCCCGGGAGATCCAGATGGTCTTCCAGGATCCGTACCTCTCCCTCGACCCGCGGGTGACGGTGGCCGGCTGTGTCGATGAGGTCCTGCGTCTCCACACCCGACTGAACGCGGACGCCCGGCGCTCCCGGGTCGCCGAACTGCTGAGCCAGGTAGGCCTCGGCGAACGGGAGGCCGAGGCCTTGCCCCGACGGCTCTCCGGCGGGCAGCGTCAACGCGTCGCCATCGCCCGGGCCCTGGCGGTCGAACCCCGCGTCCTCATCCTCGACGAGGCGGTCGCAGCGCTCGACGTGTCCATCCAGGCCCAGATCCTCGATCTGCTCGCCGCGATCCGGCGCGAATCGGGGATCGGCTACCTCTTCGTCACCCACGACCTCGCCGTGGTCCGGCACATCGCCGAGGACGTCATCGTGCTCAAGTCGGGGCGGCTCGTGGAGGCCGGCCCGACGGACCGGGTGCTGGACGCCCCGGAACATCCCTACACGCGCCTGCTCCTCGACTCCGTGCCCCGACGCGGCTGGAACCCGGCCCTCGCGGCACCGGGCCGCCGTGCCCTCGGCTGACGGACACCGCAGGGAACGCCGCCGCGGGGAGGCGGCGTTCCCTGCGTTGCGCCGGACCGCGTGCCTCGCGCCGACCACCGGTCGTGGGCAACCGGACTTCACGCCGCCTCGGTCAGACACGGCCTCCGCCATGCGTATCTGCACGTCGGCACGACAGGCTCGAAACCTGCGCCCCGTGACCCCCAGGAGTGCGGGTCACCTGAACTGTCCGCATACACCGGACCGGTCTCCGCAACGTCCGTGCACCGGCATGCTCGAAGTTCGGTGGCGCGCACGGCGTGCGGTCCCCAACCGGGCTCCAGGGCAGAGCTGCTGTGCAGCCGTCAGAGAAACAGGGGCTTGCCGATGCCGGCCCTGAGCGCTGCGCTGGTGCGTCCTTTCCGCCTCGTCCATGAGCCGTTACACAGTCAGGTCGCGCGGGAGGCTGGGACGGTGAACCGGCTGCTCGGCCGCCGGACGTTCAAGCAGGTCGACCACGTGCTACAAGCCTTACGTTCCTCGGCAGTTCGGATCACCGCCATGAACTGGACCGACCACACCGGTCGGTCCCCGGCCGCTCCCGAGAATGGTCGAGGGGCCGTATCGGATTCCTCTGATACGGCCCCTCCGCTCGAAGGCAGCACGGCGCCGTTCTGACTGCCGTCCCGCGCCCCGGCACGACAAACTATGTCTGCGACTACCGTTTCAGCCGGCCGCGGATTGCCATGACGGCGAATCCGAGGAGGACCGGCTCGGTCAGACGAGACGCCATCTCGGTGTAAGTGCCGGCGGTGGTCAGGTTCCGATCGGAGGAACGGAAGATCACCGAGTTGATGACCACCCGCAGAGACTTCCCTACCCTCCTCATGACCGCTCCGGGACAGCTCGCCCCGGTCCGGACCACGGTGGCTCCCCGTATGCCCGACATCGTGCGAGCGGTGGACGTACCGAAGGCGGGTCAGTGGCTCGTTGAGGAGAATCCCGTTTTCATCACTGCCGAACTGCTGCGCCTCCTCGACTGACGACATGGAGTGGGACCGACTACAGGGCTTCCCGACCGCGCCGCCCGGCGACCATGGACACACGGGCGCTCCGAAAACCGCGGGCAAGCAGGGCGCAGGACCGGCTCTCTGCTACCGACGGCCTGAAAGTCTTGGCCTTCTCACGGAGCTCCTCGACCGTGTGGTTCGACACCAGCGACACGATTTCCGGGTCAAGAGGTCTGACGGGCTGAAGTATCGGGGATTCCTGCGGGAGCGCCCGCACATCGGCTGCCAGGTGGCGTGCCTTGCGGACGGCGCCTCCTGCCCGGAACGGGCGGAAAGCGCAACAGCGCGGCCGTCCCGTCCGGGGCGGCCGCGCTGTCCGTCAGCCTCCTACCGCTCGGTCCAGGGATCGAAGTAGGCGACGGTCGCGGTGTCGATCTCGACTCCGGTGTCGAAGCTTCCGGCCGTCGAGCTCTGGCCGGTCACGAACATCCGCACACCGTCCTTGGTCGCGTCCATGGCGATCGCGTGGCCGCTGTCCAGGGAGCCGACGAGGCCGTCGTACCGGCCGAGCCAGACCTGGTCGCCGCTGGCGGTGTCGTACGCGATCGTCACGTAGTCGCTCCCGGCGTCGCTGTCGCTGCTCGTGCCGGTGATGACGACCTTGCTGCCGTCCGGCGTGACGGCGATACCCCACGACGTGTCGTCGTAGTGGGCCTTGCCGTCGTAGCGCTGGACCCACAGCCGCTTCCCGGTCGCCTCGTCGTAGGCCACGGTCGTCATGTCGAACCGGGTGCCCTCGCCCTCGGTGTTGCCCGTGACGTAGACCTTGCCGCCGGCCACCGTGACGGCGTACGGGTTGTCCGACGCGTGACCCGGCCCGTCGTAGCGGTCGGTCCACAGCCGCTTGCCGGTGGCGATGTCGTAGGCCTCCGTGGCCAGGTCGGTCGAGGTCGTGGCCGAACTGCTGGCGCCCGTCACGATGACCGACTTGCCGTCCTCGGAGACCGCCATCGCCGACGGGATGTCGAACCCGTTCGCCGGGCCGTCGTGGCGAGCCGTCCACTTCTGCGCGCCGGTGGCGGCGTTGTAGGCGACCGTGCCCCAGTCGGAGTAGCCGGTCTCGGTGGTACCCGGGCTCTGGCCGCTGACGATCAGCGTCGCGCCGTCAGGCGTGATCGCGATCATCCGGGAGTCGTCGGTCTTGTGGCCCGGGCCGTCGTACGTCGTCGCCCAGGTCTGCGCGCCGGTCGCCGTGTCGTACGCCGCCGTGAAGTAGTCGTCGATGCCGCCCTCTTTGAGCGTCGTCATGCCGGTCATGTAGACGTGCTTGCCGTCGGGGCTGACCACGTTCGCCCAGGCCGAGGCCGTGAGCTCGCCGGGACCGGTGTAGCGCGCGTCCCACTTCTGCGCCCCCGTCGCGGTGTCGTAGGCGATCGTCACGGCGTCCGTGCCGGTGTCGACGCCCGTGGTCGCACCGGTGACATAGAGCGTGCGGCCGTCCGGGCTGATGTTGGTGTCGAGGGGCTCGGCGTAGTTGTCCGTCGGGCCCGCGTAGCGCGACGTCCACAGCTGGGCGCCGGTCTTCGGGTCGTAGGCGATGGTGACGATGCTCAGGTTCTGCTGACCCGGCGCCGACCCGTAGTTGATCGCGGTGACGTAGACCCGCTTGCCGCTCGGGTCGAGGACGACCTGCTCGCCGGAGTCCTGCACGCCCGGGACGCCGGTGACGGTGGTCCAGGCCTCCGCCACGGGGCGCGCCACCATCGGGATCCGCACGCGGTGCGTGTCGTCGGCCCAGGTCAGGGAGCCCGACACATAGGTGTTGACGGCCGCGGTGGTCCGGGTGAACTTCACGCTGAAGGACCGCGTCTCTCCGGGACGCAGCGTGAGCCGGTTCGGCGTCACCTTCACGGTCACGCCGTCGAGGCCGCTGACCGAGGGGCTGTAGGACGCCGTGTCCGATCCGACGTTGGTGACCTCACGGGTTACCTTCTGGGTCCCCGGCGCGAGCCGTCCGATGGCGATCGACGGGGTGTTGAGGTCGCTGGGGTCGAAGGACTCGCCCTTCTTGGCCTCGGCGTCACAGACGTCCTGCCGGACGCCCTTCGTCGTGCCGCACAGGAACGCGAGCCAGTCGTCGGTACCGCTGTCGTAGACGAGACCGGGGTCCACGGCGCTGTTCGGCTGGACGTGTCCGGCACCCTGCGCGAAGGCGACCGCCGGCTTGCTGGCCGGGCCGTCGAGGAGGTCGGTGCCGGTCGTCATCAGGGCCGACTTGATCGCCATCGGCGACCACTCGGGGTGGCGCTGCTTGAGCAGGGCCGCGAGGCCGGCGACGTGCGGGGCCGCCATCGAGGTGCCGCTCATCAGGTTGAAGTCCAGCCCACCCTGACCCGGAGGGGCGACCGCCGCGAGGATGTCCTGGCCGGGCGCCGCGAGGTCGGGCTTGAGCAGGTCGCCGTCGGCAGCCGTCGTCGGCCCGCGGGAGGAGAAGGAGGCGATGTTGGGCGCAGGGGCGTCGGAGGCGATCTTGGCCGCGGAGATCGTGGCGGTGGCGTCGACGGTGTCGGCGTACGCCTTGACCGCGGCGCGGTTGGCGAACGGCAGGTGCACCGACGGCACGGCGTGGATGTCGGAGTCGATGTCGTTGGCGTCGGCGCTGGTGTTGACCATGATCATGCCGATGCCGCCGGCCTCCTTCACCGCGAGGCTCTTGTTGACGCGCGGGTTGTTGCCACGCTCGCAGACGACGATCTTGCCGGTCACCTTGGCGGGGTCGAGCACGGGCTTGCCGTTGTTGTCGGCGGCCGCGTAGCACAGCTTGGAGAGCGTCTCGCTCGACGTCGAGAGACCGGCCGTCGCCTTGCCGGCGTAGACGAGCGGGGCCGAGCCGGCCGAGGTGGCCGCGAGCGAGGCTCCGGTGTAAGTCTTCCCGTTGCCCAGGGTGACCGTGCCGGTCGTCGTCCGGTTGTGCGTGTCGGCGGCGACCGTCGTCACCCAGGGGGACGGGTGCGCGACGGTGGTGGCGGCGGGGCCGCTGTTGCCGGCGGAGGCGGAGACGAAGATGCCGGCCTCGGCCGCCGCGAGGAAGGACACCTCGGACGGGTCGAGCAGGTCGGTGGTCGTGCCCGACACGGAGAAGTTGATGACGTCGACGCCGTCGGCGACCGCCTGGTCGATGGCGGCCACGACGTCGGAGTTGGCCCCCGACGCAGTGGAGCCGTCCTTGGCCGACCACAGCGCCTTGTAGGAGGCGATGCGAGCGCGCGGCGCCATGCCCGTGATCGCGCCGAATATGGACGTCGGCCCGGTGGCGGCGACCCCGTGGTCACCGCCGGAGGTCGAGGAGGTGTGAGTGCCGTGCCCGTTGTAGTCGCGCGCGGAGAGGAATTCCCACGGCATCTGGCTCTTGATGCCGACGTCGCCGCCCCACGCCTCGTCGAAGTGGCGTGCGGCGACGATCTTGCCGTTGCAGTCGCCCTCGCCCCATGAGCCGTCGGTGGCGAGGTCGCAGGTCCCGTGGAAGTCGGTGAGCGGCGCGTATGCCTTCCCGCTGACGTCAGGGTTGGCGAAGCTCTGGCTGTCCGGCCAGACGCCGGAGTCGATCACGCCGATGACGCGGCCCTCGCCGGCGCCCTCGGGACCGGCGAGCTGGTCCCAGAGGCCGCCCGGCTTGTCGAGGCCGAGGAAGGCGGGCGTCGACGACGTCTGCGTCGTCACCTTCTGATCCTCGGTCACGGCGACGACTTCCGGCATCGCGCGCAACTGCGCCGCCTGACGAGTCGTCAGCTCGGCCGCGAAGCCGTCGAAGGAGTAGACGTAGCTGTAGAGCTTCTTCACCCCCGCCGCCCGTACGGCGCGCTGCTGCTTGTCGCGGAGGTGGTCGACATACCGCTTGACGTTGGCCGACCGAGGGTTGATCTTCTTGCCGCGGGCCGGCTTGGTCGCCGCCAGCCCGGGCTCGTCGCCGCCGTAGGCGACGACGGGAGCGAGTGCCATCTGGACGATGTAGGTCTGCTCCTTGTCAGGGCTTGCCGGGTCCGGGGCCGCCGACACGGGCGCGGCCGTGGCGGCTGTCAGCACGATCGCTGTCAGCGCCACGGTGCCCGGCCACCACCGCCGGGAATGGCGGGAGTTGGTCCGTCTCATTCGTTCACCTTCCACATGGATCTTCGAGGGTGAGCGCTGACGGTAGCGACGGTGCGCTCTCGGTGGCCTCCGTAGGGCACACGGAATTTTGGGGGGTAGCCTGATCGCGACGTTGCGAGATCGGGCTGGTGGGAGGGTCGAAACATGTCCTTGGAGTCGCAGTCAAGCCACGCAGACGACCCGGCCGACACCCTGATCGGACGGCGAGAGGAGCTCGCCGTCCTCCAAGCGACCATCGCCGCCCCGCCGTCACTCGCCCTCGTCGAGGGCGAGGCCGGGATCGGGAAGAGCCGCTTGGTGCGAGAGCTGCTGGCCGCACCTCCGGTCGCTGGTCGCAGGACCTTGGTCGGGCAGTGTGAGCAGCTCCAGGAGCCCCTGCCGCTGTCCCAACTGCTCGACGCCTTCCGTCAGGTGGGAAGCACGCTGGCCGGCGTCGAGGCGCTCAACCCGGTGCTCGGTGCCCTGGCACCTCTGGTCCCGGAGATCGCCGCGCAGCTGCCGCCGCCCCCGCCGGCGCTCGCCGACCAAGGAGCGGAGCGGCACCGGGTCTTCCGCGCCGCCGTCGCTCTTCTCGACGAGCTCAGCCCCTTGGTGCTCGTGCTGGAGGACGTGCACTGGGCGGACACGGTGACCTTCGACTTCCTGGCCTTCCTCGCCGCACACCTTCCTCCTCACCTGACGGTGATCCTCACCGCGCGCACGGAGACCGGGCGGCTCCCGATCCGGGAGGCCTTGGCCCGGGCACCTTCCGGCGCGGCCCGCATCGTCGGCCTGAGCCCGTTGAACCGGCCGGAAGTGGCTCAGCTCGCCGGCCGGATCCTGCACGCCGACCCATCTCCCGAGGTCGCCGATCGCCTCTACGAGAGAACCGGCGGCATCCCGTTCGTGGTCGAGGAGGTCCTGCGCACGTTCATGGAGGGCTCGGCGACGCGCGCGATCCCGGCTCGCCCCGAGGCTTTGGACGACCTCGCGGTTCCGGTGGTGCTCCGCGACGTGGTCGTGCAGCGCCTCCTCACCCTCGACGACGACGCCCGGGAGATCCTGAACGCGGCCGCCGTCCTGGGCCTGGTCACCGACGACCGCCTGCTGGCGAAGGTGACCGAGCGTGGCGCCGGCGAGATCGCGCGATCGCTCGCAAGCGCGCAGGCCGTCGGCCTGCTCCACGAGGAGGGCGGGCACAGCTGCTTCCGCCACGCCCTGGCCCAACAGGTGGTGTATGAGTCGGTGCCTGCGGCCGAGCGGCGGTGGTTGCATCTGCGGACCGCCCGTGCTCTGGAGTCGGGGGTGGGCACATCCACGGCGGCCAAGCTCGCCCATCACTACCGGCTCGCGGGCCGCCACCGGGAGTTCGTCGTCCACGCGGAAGCGGCCGCCGAGACCGCACTCGCGCACGGCAACGACGCGACGGCCGCCCGCTTCCTGCTCGAGGCACTCGGCGCGGAAGGCGTCCCGCAGACAGACCGGGTCCGGCTCGCCCTCAAGCTGGGCAGGGCTGCGGTCGACGGGCTCGCCCACGCCGAGGCGCTGCCGATCGTCGACCGGCTGCTGGTGACCGAGCAGCTGTCGGCCGCCGTACGCGGCGAGCTGCGCTTCGCTCACGGACGCCTTCTCCGCCAGTCGGGTGACGCCCGCGCCGGCTATGTGGAGATCGAGAACGCCATCGAGGATCTTGCCGACGAGCCCGCGCTCCTCGGCCGTGCGCTCGCCGTCCTGGCCGCGCCCGAGACGATCACGGACCGGCACATGCGCGAACACGTCGCTCGCTGTGACGAAGCGACGGCGGCCGCGCTGCGCAGCGGCGACCGCAGTGTCGACGTCGCCGTCCGCATCACGCGGGCGGGACTCATGCTCGAGCAGGGCCGGCCGGAGAGCTGGCCGCTGATCGACGACCTGTTGGGCGGGGACGAGCTGCGCACCTCCTCCCGGGAGCGCGTGCGCGCGTGCCTCAACTGGGCCCAGGCCGCCCTGCACGTCGGCCGACTGGACCGCGCCGAGGCGCTGTTGGCCGAGGGGCGCCGGGTCGCCGAGCAGGCGGACTACCTGCGCTTGGCCGAGGTGGTCGACCTCGTCGCTGCCGCGGTCGACCGCGCCGCCGGCCGGTGGGACGGCCTGATCGACAGGGTCCGCCGGATGGGCGGGGCCGACGCGACGTTCGGGGCGGCGTCGCTGGACTCGCGGCTGCTGCACGGCTCGCTGCTCGCGGCGATCGGCCCGGCCGAGGAAGCCGCCGCCCGCTTCAGCGAGGTCATCGCCGTCGCCGAACAGGTCGGCGCCGTCTGGCCGCTCATCGCGGCGAGGACCGCCATGGCCCGGTTGCTGCTGACGATGGACGACGCGGGCGGCGCCACCGACCACGCCAGGGCCGCCGTCGCCGACGTCCGCGCCAAGGGGAACTGGGTGTGGGGCGCTGCGCCGGTGGTGTGCCTCGTGGAGGCGGTGACCGCGCGGGGGCAGGGCAGCGAGGCCGCCGAACTCGTCGACGAGTTCGCGGCCGGGCTCGACGGGACGGACGCGCCGCGCGCGCAGGCTGCCCTCCTGACCGCCCGGGGCGCGCTCGCCTCCGCCCACGATCGCGCCGACGAGGCCGAGGCTCTGCTCGGGTCGGCGCGTCGGGTCCTCATGGACGCGGGACTGCGCTACGACGAGGCACAGGCGGCCGAACGGCTCGGCCGACTTCGCTGCGAACGCGGTGAGGTGCGGGGCGGTCTCGACCTGGAGGCTGCCCTTCGCCTGTACGGCACGATGGCCGCCTCGCGTGACATCGCGCGCATCTGCCGCAGCATGCGGCAGTTCGGCGTACCGATCCCGTATCCCTGGCGGGGTGGACGGCGGTCTCTCGGTCAGACGCTGTCGCCGAAGGAGCACCGGGTGGCTGCTCTGGCGGTCGCGGGCAAGACCAACCAGGAGATCGCCAACGAGCTGTTCCTGTCTCGCCGCACGGTTGAGAGCCACGTCTCCAGTGCCCTGCGCAAGTTCGGCTGCGGGTCGCGCAAGGACCTGGCGGCAATGCTTCTCGACGTCGCCGAATGACGCCAAGCTCCCCGACTGGATCACCACGGTTCGCGCCGCCGATCTGCCCCCACCTGCTCTCCTTCGCAAAGGGCCTCGAACTCGACCGCGCCGCCGTCGATGCCGGACTCACCCTCATGTCGTAACCGAGGTCGGTCAGGGTAAGTGGACACGTCCACCGAGGGTGTCGGCGAACCTGCTGCCAGCCGGCCAGGTGTGCTTCCTCCCCCTGGCACGCCGCTGGGCCGGGCGGAACCGTACGGTCCCACCCGGCCCGACCCGGTATCGGCCGGGCGATCAGCCCTCGGCCTCCCAGGCCTTGGCCACCGCGGCCTCGGCGCACACCACGTCGTCAGCGGGGTCGGAGGCGCCGCTGACTCCCACCGCGCCGACGATGTGCGTGCCCTCGCGCAGCGGGACCCCGCCGCCGAAGACCACGAACCGGCCTCCGGCCGCGGCCTGCAGCCCGTAGAGCGGCCCGCCGGGTGCCGAGAGCGCGGCCAGCTCGTGGGTGGGGATGCTGTTGGCGACCGCGGTGTACGCCTTGTCCGTGGCCAGGACGGTCCCGGCGATCTCCGCGCCGTCCATGCGCTGGAACGCCACCAGGTTGCCGCCCGCGTCCACCACGGCTACGGACACCAGCACACCCTGCCGTCGGGCCCGCGCCACCGCCGCGTCGCACAGCGCGCCCGCGGTGGCGAGGTCCACCACCCGCCGCGGGGCCGCCGCCCCGGTCACGCGCCGGCCTGCTTGGTGGTGACGGCCGCCGCGGTCGCCTCGGCGGCCTCGTCCTCGTCCGCCCCCGCCAGCACCTCTCCCGTGCGTGACAGCAGTTCGGGACGCCGCCGGCCGAGCACCCAGGCCGTGGTGGTGAGCACTGCGATGTACGCGAGAACCGCGTACGGGAACCAGTTGTACGGCGCGGCCGGCACCGGCCACACCGAGCCGTACACCGGTATCACCATGAGCAAGATGCCCAGCATCGGCAGAACTCCGTGTCGCAGCGGGTTGAAGCGCCGGGACGGGGCGCGGAAGAACCGCATGCAAGCGATGTTGGTCAGCCAGTACACCGGGATGATGCCGAACGTGAGGATCGCGCCGAGGTAGGCGTAGGTGTTGAACGGCCCCACCCACAGCCCGAGAAGCAGGGTCACCACCACGGCGAAGCCGGACTGGACGAGTACGGTCGTGACCGGGGTGCCCAGCTTCGGGCTGACCCTGGCGAGCCGCCGGGGCAGCATGCCTTCGCGGCCCATCGCGAAGAGGATGCGCACGATGCCGTTGTTGGAGTTGACCGTGACGGCGAAGATCGACGAGAGGCCGGCCAGGCCGATGAGCAGGTTCAGCCAGGGCGCGAAGGTCTGGCCGAGGGTGACGAACGGCGAGGGGTCGTCGGCCAGCTCGGCGACGTCACCGTCGCCGGTGCCGAAGCCGATGGTCTCGGCGTAGGTGCAGAAGATGTAGATCGCCCCGACCAGGATCAGGGAGTAGCCCAGGCCGCGTGGCACGTTGCGCCGCGGGTTGCGGGTCTCCTCGCCAAGGGTGGCGGCGGCCTCGAAGCCGATGAAGGACAGGACGCCGTACACCATGCCGAGCGCGATGCCGCTCACGCCGTGCAGCGACCGCGCCGGATTGAACGGCTCCGCGCTCAGACCGTGCGCGCCGCCCTTGCTCAGCACCACGACGCTGAGCACCAGGATGACGGCGACTTCGGCGGAGAACATGATCAGCGCCGTCTTGATGGAGCCGGCGATGCCGCGCACCGACAGCAGGGTCATCGCTGCGGCGGCGACCAGCGAGACGGCCACCCAGGGAACGTCGATCCCGTGCTGCTTCAGCACGTCGTGGGCGTAGGAGCCCATCAGCGCCAGCTCGGCGGGCACCAGCAGCGCGTACGCCACGAACATCAGGCCGCCGGTGACGAAGCCCGCTCGGGGGCCGACTCCTCGGGAGACATACGTGTAGAAGGCGCCGGCGCTGGGCAGTTCGCGGGCCATTTCCATGATCCCGTTGGCGACGATCAGCGAGGCCACCATGGAGAGTGCGAAGACGAAGGGCGTGGCTGCACCGGCCTGGGCGGCCACGAGCTGGGGGTTGAAGTACACCGAGACGGCGGGGCCCATGAGCGCCGCCGACATGACCACCGCACCGCCGAGGCCGATGGCGCCCCGTTTCAGGCCGGTCGGTGCGTCGGGCGGGGCCGGGGATGAGGCCGAGGCCGCGGGTGCTGCTGCGCTGTCGGTCATCGGCAAAACCGCCTTCTGGGTTGTGACCCGGTAGGCACGGCGGCGCATCGTCGCGCGCGGGCGCGGGAGTGCGCATGTGCGTGCGTTACGGGCGGGGACGGGGGCCATCACTGCGGGGGCTCCGACACCCGCGAGGAGCGTGGGGATCGGAGATGGCATGAGGGTAGTGAGGGGCACTCCTGCGACCGAGGCGTCACTGTGTAAGAAGTGCGGTGAGTTTTCTCGGCAACGTGACGGTTGAGGTGGGTGATGATCGCCCGGAGCCGGGTTGGTGACCTGGCGTCGGACAGAGGTGACAGCGTGACAGCTCCTGGTCGGAACAGGTCTGCGAAGACCACGTTCCGCACACCCAGAGGCTCGGCTCCACGTTCCGCACACCCAGAGGCTCCATGTGACGGCCAATGGCGCCTACACCGCCGTGCCCCTGACCGACCTCGGTTACGAAATGCCGGGCCCGGCTTCCGCCAGCCGGTCAAGAAGCCCGGGGCGGCCAACTCACCTGGGATGAGGTTGCGTTCAACGCCCTCATCCGCCGGATTCACGGCGTCACTGAACGCGCCAACGCCCTGAAGCAACTGCGGCGTGAAGGCGCCGATGATGTTCAGCAGGCCGGAAATGTTGAGGTCGATCCGGTGCTGCCACTGGTCTGGTCTTTCTGCAGCTCCTCCATCGGGGCGGGCAGCATGACGCCGGCGTTGTTGAAGACCACGTCGACCGTGCCGACTTCCGCGGCGATGCGGTCGGCGACGGCATGGACGCTGTCTTGTCAGTGACGTCGAGGGTGATCGCCAGGGCAGTGCCACCTGCCTTCTCGATCTTGGCGGCCAGGGCGTCGAGGCGGTGCCGGCGGCGGGCGAAGAGGGCGACCTTGGCGCCGAGCTCGGCCAGACGCAGCGCAGTGCCCTCGCCGGTGCCGCTGGACGCACCGGCGATCACGGCGACCCGGCAGGCAAGGCGGTTGTTGCCGGCCGACGCTCCGATGCGATGCTGATCGCTCGGCCCATTGGGATACAACCGGCCCCGGACACTGTCCCATGAACCAGACTAGTGGCAGGATAGTCCCACAAACTGTATCGACCGTGGGTATATGTTTCCTGGGGCACCCATGAACGTCCGGCTCCACTTCCGACTCTTCGCTGCAACGGCCGCGACCGGCCTGGCGCTCACCGCCTGCGGGAGTTCCGGCGGACCCTCTCACGCATCGCGAACGCCGTCCGCGGCACCGGGTACGTCTTCGCCGCCGTGGTCGGCCACCGTTCCCGTCCCGTCGGGCCCCTCGGTGATCACCCCGTCGGGCACGCAGGCGCCGACCACACCGGCGCCCGGCGACGGCGCGCCGCCGCTCGGCTCTGCGCGCCTCCAGCCGATGTGGCCGTTCACCACGCTCTCCGAAGCCCGGGCATGGGAGCGTGACTTCCACTCCGGCGGCCACCAGCCCTGGCATCTCGACCCCGACCGGACCGCCCTTTCCTTCACCCAGGGCTTTCTGGGCTTCCAGGGCATCGGCCGCATCTCCGCGCACACCGTCAGCGGCCGGGATGCCCGCATCGGCGTCGGACTGAGCAGGCCCGATGGCGTCACGGGCACCGCGGCGGTCATCCACCTCGTGCGGTACGGCACCGACCCGGACGCCCCGTGGGAGGTCGTGGGCACCAACGACACGAGGTTCTCCCTGACCACGCCCGGATATGGATCGATCGCGCGCTCCCCGCTGCTGACCGGCGGGCGGATCACCGGCGTGGACGAGAACATCCGCGTGCAAGTGCGCCAGCCGTCGTCCGCGGCGCCGCTGGGCACCGCCTGCTGCATCCCGGCAGGTGGCAACGACCGGCCCTGGAAAGAGCCTGTGTCGTTCTTCGGCGCCGCCGACCCGGTGCTCACGGTTGTCGCGTCCACCGGCGGGCACATCGCCGAGGTCGAACGCTTCACGGTCACGGCAGTGCGCACCGGCTGACCGGCTGGAGTGCCAGGCGTCAACTCGTCCTTGTAGCCGCCATTTTGGCCCGCATGAGAAACCGGCCTCCGATGGCCGACGCGATCCGGCCCACCGTTGCCGCGAGGCCCGGTCCCCAACGTCGCCCCACCTACGCAGCGTCTCCCAACCGCGTTCAACTTCTCGATGGCCCGCGCAACAGCACGGACAGGAATCCAACATATGGGGTCCTGGAAATCGGACATGGGGCCAAGCTTTCGTATGGTCCCATACCGTCGGTTCCGGTTATGAGGACGCCGCTCCCGACCCCGCTCCCACCGACAGCGAGTGTGACCTGCACCGAGAGCGCAAGCCCCTACCCATAGGACCCCCGAACGACGGGGAGCCAGCGGTCACAAAACGGACACGAATTGGAACGCGTGGGCAAGGAATCGAATATGTGGACAGCGGCCCGAGTGAGCCCAATCCGTTAAGGGGACCGGGAGGAAGCGCACTCCCTCCCATCGCTCCCAGGGAGCGAACCCGGAACAGAAAAAGGGCCGTTCTAAAAACGGCCCCCCACCTGCGACGTTCGATACGTTCGAACCGTCGGGACGACAGGATTTGAACCTGCGACCCCTTGACCCCCAGTCAAGTGCGCTACCAAGCTGCGCCACGTCCCGATGCGATTCCGCCCGGTGTTCCCGGCTGGCCTCGCAGGACAAACATTACCTCACTCCGCGGGCCTGATTGACGTCCGTGCCTGATGGGCGCGGGTCGCGAGCTCTTCGGCACCGCACGCCGTGGCCAGTTTCTGGGCTCGGGCGAGCTCGCGCGGGGAGCGGATGGCGATGCCGTAGTCGACACGGGCCAGGGCGTGTTCGTACGCGGACGGGGACGCCTCCAGGTGCCGGACCGCGTCGGCCAGCAGATGGTGGGCGTCCTCGGGGCGGGCGAACAGGGCAACACAGCGCAGGGCCTCGCCGATCGCGGTGTTCGTGCCGAAGCGTTCGGCGTGCACCCGGGCCGAGGTGGCGAGCTGGGCTGCACGGCCCGGGTCGTCGTCGGCCAGGGCACGGGCGAGGTCGCCCGCCCATGGCGCCCAGATGCCGTTGAACCGGCCGCGCGGTTCAAGAGCCTGGCCGGCTGCTTCGAGTTCGGCCACGGCCTCCTTCGTACGACCTTCGGCGAGCAGGAGGCGACCGCGGACGCACGGTGCGTCCGGGAGGACCATCGCGCTGGGATAGGGCATCCCGAAGTTGTACCGGTCAGCTATCGTGCGGGCCTCGGTGACCCGGCCCCGGGCCAGCAGTGTGTCGATGAGCAGGCAGGCGGCGTCCCAGTGGACGGGAAGGCCGCTGCCCACGCGGTCGGCGAGACGCAGCCCTTCTCGCAGGAAGCCCTCCGCCTCGGCCAGCCTGCCGCGACGGCGGTGGACGAGGCCGAGGAGGGTGTGGGCGAAGGCGAGGTGCGCGCCGCTCCAGCCGGAGATCTCGAAGGCGCGGACAGCCTCGCTGAACAGTGCCTCGGCCCGGTCGAGCTGGTCGGTGAAGGCATAGGTGATCCCCACCGTGGTGGGGAACTCGAAGCCCCATTCGGTGTCGGTCCACCCGAGTCCGCGGGCCGGACGCCCGTCGACCAGGGCGCGTTCGCAGAGATCGACGACGAGCTGGCAGTCCTCGCCCCGGAGCATGGCGTCGAAGGCGCGCAGCGTGAGCAGGGCGCGTTCGGCGTTGTCGCGGCCGGTGAGGTGGTCGGCGTTGCGGGCGAGTCTGCGGGAGCGGCCGGGGCCGTCGTCCTCGGCGGCCTGCATGCCCTCCCACATGAAGTGCGCGGCCTGGAGTCGCATCCGGCCCGGTCCGGGGGCGGTGCGCCCGGTCTCGGCGGCCAGAGCCAGTGCCGCTTCCTTCAGCTGGTTGTTGTGGGACAGGGCTGCGGCGAGCCGGAAGGTGGCGTCGACGCGCACCTCGTCGGCGAGTCCGGGCAGATCGAGGGCGGCCCGCAGATGCTGCACGGTGGTGGGCGGGGAGCTGAGGAGTGTCGCGCAGCCCAGCTCGTACAGCAGCGTGGCCCGCACCTGGTGGCGCGGCGGTTCCTGCAGGGCGCGTTCCAGGCAGCGGCGGGCGGCTTCGGGGGCACCGACCGCGAGATGCTGTCCGGCCGCCTCACGGAGCTGCTCGACCAGTTCCTGGTCGTCGTCCGGGTGGACTTCGAGGAGGTGGCGGGAGGCAGCGGCGGCGCCGAGTCCGGCGCGGGTGATCGCCCAGGCGGCGCGGCCGTGCATGGCAGTGCGGGTGGCCGGCGGGATGGAGCGGTACACGGCGGTGGCGATCAGCGGGTGGACGAACTCCAGCGGGTCGAAACCGCTGACGATACGGGCGTCGCGCAGCCGCGCGGTGCAGTCGGCGGCCTCGGCGGGACTCATTCCGGCGAGGGTGGCGGCGAGGTCCTGGGAGATGTCGGTGCCGAGAACGGCGGCGGCCCAGGCGAACCGGTTGGCGTTGGTGCCGAGCCGTTCGAGCCGGTCGACGAGTCCGCTGCCGCGGGCCGAGGCGCCGAGTTCGCGCAGCAGTCCGGCCGACTCCTCCAGGGGAACCAGTTCGCGGTCCTGCACCTTGGCGACGAGTTCGACCGCCTCGTACGGGTTGCCACCGGTGACGGCCCACACCTCGCGGCAGAACGGGTCGTCGGCGTGGTCGCCGAGAGTGGCCCGGACCAGTTCCGCTGTGGCGTCGGGCGTGAGGGCACGGAGTGCGACCCGGACCTGGGCGGGGTGGCTGCCGCCGTCCCCCGTCCGCGCCTCCAGTTCCTCCGGACGGTGCGTCTGGACGACGAGGACGGGCAGTTCGCCGACGCGCGCGGTGAACGAGGCGAGCCAGGCGAGGGATTCGCCGTCCGCCCAGTGCGCGTCGTCGATGATCAGCAGCAGCGGACGGTGGCTCAGCCGGGAGGCGAGGCGCGACACGACGTGGTCGAGTCCGTCGCGCACACCCTGCGGGTCGGGCTGCGGGCCGCTGGGCGCGGCGAGTCCGAGGGCGGGTGCGGCGACCTCGAACCAGGCGCCGAACAGACCGCGTACCTCGTCGGGCGCGAACTGGTCGAGTGCGGGCTGCAGGAGTTGGCGTACGACGTGGAACGGGACGGATGTGACCGTCTCGCCGCCCCGTGCGGACCAGATTGTGCACCGATCCGCGGCCATGGTCCGGATCTCGGTGAGCAGAGCTGTCTTGCCGATGCCTGCCTCACCACTGAAGATCAGCAGCCCCCCGGCTACCTGGGCGCCGCAGAGGGCATCCACGGCCTGTGCGGCGGCAGCGAGTTCCGGTTCACGCTCGTACAGCGGCCGGGACGGCTTCATGCCTACCCTCCCCTAGTGTTGCGGATTACTGCCGAGCCTAGTCGTGCGCGAAGGCCCGCGGACAGTGGTTCCGACAGTTCGCCGCAGGTGCGGGGCACAATCGACGGGTGGACGAGACTCGCAGGGACCGCGACGCCGAGGGCCGGGCGCGCAGTGCGCGCCCCCGTGACGGGCTGGGGCGCCCCCTGCCGTACGGGGCGCCCGGGGTGGAGCGGCAGCCGGAGGGGGTGGTGCGCTCCCCCGAGGAGACGCTGCTGGAGGCGCAGCGGCTGCTGGACGCGGGGATGCCGTTCCACGCGCACGAGGTGTTCGAGGACGCGTGGAAGTCGGGCCCGGATGCGGAACGGGAGTTGTGGCGCGGGCTCGCACAGCTGGCGGTGGGGCTGACGCATGCGGCGCGCGGCAATGCGACGGGTGGGGCACGGCTGTTGCGGCGGGGCGCGGCGGCCCTCTCGGCGTACGGGAACGCGTCGGCGCACGGGATCGAAATCGATGCGCTGACCGGCTGGGCGCAGGAGCTGGCCGGGCGGGTGGAGACGGGTGGGGGGCGAACGGTGGACGCGGCCGAGGAGGCGCCCCGGCTGCGACGGGAGGGCGGATGAGCCGGATGGCGACGTTCGATTTCGGCAACCGTCGCACGGAGCGGTGAACACGGCGCCGCGAAACTATTACCATCCCGCGTCATGAGCACTTCTGACCAGGACCAGTCCGTGGACACCCCGATAGCCGCCCTCGACAGCGACACGAACGGCACAGAGACCGACGTCGAGGCCGACGCCGAGGTCGAGGAGGCGGTGGCCGGGGACCGCAGATTGACGCCACGTCAGGCCAGACGGTTGCGGATCGTGCTCTCCTCGGTCGGCATGGCGGCGATGGCGGTCGTGCTGGCGCTGCGGATCGCGAGCCGGTCGTCCGTTCTGGTCGTCGGGGTGTACGGGCTGGCGCTGATCCTGTGCGGGATCGTCATCGAGCTCAGCCGTAACGGTCGTACCCGGTTGGGAAGTTGGCTGCTGGCCGTCGGCCTGGTGGCGGCGATCGGTTCGGACTGGCTGCTGATCCCCTGACGTCCGGCCGGTTCAGACTGCTGTGATCCGCACGGTTCCGCCGTGCGGATCGACGCGATCGAGCCAGTCTGCGCGCAGCCGGAACGGCCGGTTCGGTTCGGCGGGCAGCAGCAGCCGCTGCCGGTGGAGCACGCGTCCGTCCTGGCCGACGACGAGGTGCGGTCGGGACAGTCGACGGGCGGTGCGCAGGATGAAACGGCCGTGGAGCGGCCGGGCGCCGTCGGGGTCGAACAGGTTCGGTGCGATCCACTTCAGCGGGGCATCGACGGCGAGTGCGGGACGCTCGGCGGGCCAGTCCCCCGTCGCCAGCCGACGCAGGACCGGGGCCGCCACGGCCCGTCCCTCGGCTGCCGCCGTGCCCGCCCTCTCCACCGCATGCAGCAGATTGCCGACGGCGAAGACACCGGTCTCGGAGGTGCGGTAAGAGGCGTCGTACGCGGGTCCGCGGGTCCCGGGGTCCAGGGCCAGTGCGCCGCGGCGGGCCAGCTCGTGGTCGGGGATCCAGTCCCCGGTGAAGACGACGGTGTCGCAGGGCAGGGTCGTGGTCCGGCCGTCGTGGTGGCGCAGGCCGACTCCAGTGAGCCGTTCCCGGCCGGTGAGCCCGGTGACGGTGGCATGGGTAAGGAGCGGTGGGCGATGCCGCGCCCGCACGAGAAGCGGGGCGAGGGTGGTCGGCAGGGACGGTGGCTGGTCGGTGACCAGGGCGACCACGTCGACTCCGGCCACGCGCAGGGTGTCGGCGGCCGCGTGGCTGACGGGTTCGTTGCCGATGACGACCGCCCGTGTGCCGATCCGCTGGCCGAAGAGATGGACGGCCTGCTGGAGTTCGCCGGTGGAGTAGACGCCGGGCGGGCGGCTGCCGGGGACGAGCCGGGCGCTGCGCGGCCGTTCGCGGGCGCCGGTGGCGAGGACGACCGCGCGGGCGGTGATGCGTTCGAGTCCGGTGGGTCCGGTGGTGTCGACGGTGCGTGGTCCGGCCCAGCCGGTGACGGTGATTCCGGTACGGAGACGGGCTCCCGCCCCTACCGCGGCGGCCACGCACTGCCGGGCGTACCCGGGGCCGGTCACCGCTCCCCCGGCGCGACCGGTCCCGAATCCGCCGTGGAAGCAGTGGCGTGGGATGCCGCCCGCGACCTGTTCACGCTCCAGGATCTCGACGTGGCCCGCGCCGGATGCGGCGAGTTCGGCCCCGGCGCCGAGGCCGGCCGGTCCGGCGCCGACGACCAGCACATCGACGGTTCGCTCGCGCCGGGTCATGGCGTGGCCTCCTCGATCAGGGCGCGGACCGCGGCCCCGCAGTAGAACCCCTGGCAGCGCCCGCCGCCGGCCCGGGTCCGGCGGCGCAGTCCGTCCTTCGACCTCGGCGGGACCGTGCTGGCCAGCGCGTCCCGGATCTCGCCCGCGGAGACGCCTTCGCAGTGGCAGACGAGGGTGCCGTAGGCCGGGTCCCGGGCGATCAGGTCGGCGCGCCGGTAGGGGCGGGGAGATGCCTCGCCCAGGTTGGGCATGGTCAGGGGCTCCAGTTCGGCCGGTGTGCCGAGACCGAGGCCGGCGGCGGCCAGCAGTTCGGTGACGTACGCGGCGATGGCCATGGAGGCGGTCAGGCCGGTGGACCGGATGCCGCCGACGGCGATGTACCGCTGGTCGGGGTAGTCCTGGATGCGGTAGTCCTCGTGACCGGTGGCGGCGCGCAGTCCGGCGTAGACGGCGGTCACTTCCTCGTCGATCAGTTCGGGCAGGATCCGCCGGCCCTTCTCGCGCAGAAGGGCGAGCCCTTCGGCGCTGGATCCCGTGGCGGTCTTGTCGTCCAGTTCCTCGGCGGTGGGTCCGAGCAGGACGTTGCCGAAGACCGTCGGTGCCACCAGGACGCCCTTGCCCGCCCGGGTGGGCACGGGCAGCAGGATGTGGTCGACCAGTGCGCGGGCGAGCTTGTCGAAGACGATGAGCTGGCCGCGGCGCGGGGTGACGGTGAAGGCGTCGTGGCCCAGTTGCCGGTCGAGTTCGTCTGCGTACAGTCCGGCGGCATTGATGAGGTAGCGGGTGCGCAGCGGTCCGCGGGTGGTGGTGAGGGTGTGGATGTCCGGACCGCTGTCGATCTGCTGGACGCGGCAGTCGAGGTGCAGATGGACTCCGGCGCGGACGGCCTGGGTGGCGTACGCGAGGGGGGTCGTCCAGGGGCAGATGATGCTCTCGTCCGGGATCTCCAGCGCCCCGAGCGCGCCGGGGCCCAGATGGGGTTCGCGGGCCCGCAGTTCGTCGGCGTCGATGATCCGCGCAGCGTGATAGTCGTTTCGCTCCGCCTTGGCCAGCAGGCCGGGGAGTGCGGCGAGTTGCTCCTCGTCCCAGGCGACGAGGAGCGCGCCGACGCGCTCGACCGGGATGCCGGTCGCGGCCGCGTACGCGGCGAGCCTGCGCTGCCCTTCGCGTACGAGACGGGCTTCCAGTGAGCCGGGGACGGCGTCGAAACCGGTGTGCAGGATGGCGGTGTTGGCCTTCGACGTGCCGTTGCCGATGTCGTCGGACCCGTCGACGAGGGCGGTACGGATCGGGTAGCGGGCCAGCTCACGGGCGAGGGCGGTGCCGACGACGCCTGCGCCGATGACGGTGACGTCGTACGCCGCGCCGCCGTCGGGCAGGCTGTGGACCGGGTCTTCGGCCGTGGTGACCGTCGGCGTCATGCGCGGTCCAGCAGGGTCTTCACCGCGGCGCGGAATCGGGCGAGGCGTTCGGCGGCCTCGTCCGCGCCGATCCGGGGTTCGTACACGGCAGCCGGTTCCCATGCGGGTAGGGCCTGTTGGAGCGGTAGTTTCGGGTCGATGCCGAGGCGGGCGACGACCCCGGCCCCGAGTGCGGTGACGTCCGGCAGTGCGGACACCTCGACCGGTCGTTGCAGCAGGTCGGCCTGGGTCTGCATGAGGAGCGCGGAGCGGGTCAGACCGCCGTCCACACGGAGCGAGGTCAGCGGTCCGCCGAGGTCGGTGGCGACGGCGTCGGCGAGTTCGACGACCTGGGCGGCGATGCCCTCGCACAGGGCCCGCACCAGGTGGCCGGCGGTGGTGTCCAGTCCGAGTCCCGTCACCGAGCCGCGCAGATCGCTGCGCCACCACGGTGCGGCGAGCCCGGCGAGCGCCGGTACGAACGTGACACCGCCGGAGTCGGGGACGCCCGTGCCGACGGGGTCGAGCTCAGCGGCACCGGAGATCACTCCGAGATCGGTGAGCCAGCGGACGGCGGAGGCGGCGGTGTAGACCTGTCCGTCGAGGCAGTAGCTGGTACGGCCGCCGAGCCGCCAGGCGACACAGCTGACCAGTCCGGTGGAGCCGCGGCGGGGCGTGGGCCCGGTCTGGGCGAGGAGGAAGGCGCCGGTGCCATAGGTGCATTTGGCGGTGCCGGCCTGCAGGGCGCCCTGGGCGAGCAGGGCGGCCTGTTGGTCGACGAGCAGTCCGGTCAGGGGGAGTTCGCCGCCGAACACCGTCGTGGTGCCGACCGGGCCGGCGGCGTCGACGACGGACGGGAGCCGTTCGCCGGAGAGGCCGAAGATGTCCAGAGCCTCGGGTGACCAGCCGACCCGGTCGAGGTCGAGCAGCTGGGTACGGCCGGCGGTCGCCGCATCCGTGACGAACGCCCCGGTCAGCCGGTGGACCAGCCAGGAGTCGCTGGTGGTGACGACACCCTCGCGGGTCAGCTCGCGGCGGATCCAGGCCATCTTCGGTGCGGCGAAGTACGGGTCGAGCGGCAGCCCGGTGAGTTGCCTCAACTCGTCCTCGTGTCCGGCGAGTTCACTGCAGACCGATTCGGCCCGGCGGTCCTGCCAGACGATTGCGTCGGTGAGCGGCTTTCCGGTTGCCGGGTCCCAGGCGAGCACCGTCTCGCCCTGGTTCGCGAGCCCGACGGCGACCACCGGTTCACCCGCCTCGTGCACCGCCTGCCGTCCGGCTTCGACGACCGATCCGAACAGCTCGGCGGGATCGACCTCGACCACTCCTCCGGGCTCGTACCGAGGCCGCACCTGGGCCGCACCGGAACCGATCACGCCGCGTTCCGGGCAGATCACCAGCGCCTTGGTGCCGGACGTGCCCTGGTCGACGGCGAGCACGGGGCCTGTCATCGACACTCCTGCTGTGCGGAAGCTCTACGGCTTGAACGGAATCGTGATCAACGGTCGCTGACGCACAGACTGGTGCAGACCACCGCGTACGTCAAGCTCCCGCATTCCACACCTTGCGGAATGGCCAAATGATGGTCAACATCCTTCCATCTCAGGTGACTTGAGTAAGATCCGCGAATCGGTCAAGAGATCGGCAGAACGCGCTCTACACTCACCGCCGAACCAACAATCGGACGCTTTCCGGCAGTTCGGTTTTCAACAGCTACTTCACCCCCCACGCCCTTGAGGATTGATGAGACCGAGACCATGCCGCGGGCGCCTGCATCGCACGTGCCGGGACGTCCGCTTATGCGCGGATTCGCTGCCGTGCACGGGGGCGGGGGGAGTCCATGGCGACCAGTGATTTCCGACCGGTCTATCACCCGGCCGGACACGACAACGACTTGCGTGCGGCATTACAGGATCTGCGCACCGGCCGCTGGGTATCCATGCGGAATCTGCTGGAAAGCACACCGGACTGGACACTGTGGACCCAGCGCACCCAGGTGCTCGGCGCGGTCGCCGCAGGCTCCGACGCGGTGCAGGCCTGGCTGTCCGAGGAACCCCGGAGTGTCGCGGCTGCCGTGATGCACGCACGGGTCGTGGTCGAGCGCGCCGTACGCGCCCACCGCGAGGGGCATCACCGGGCGCAGGAGTTGTGGCAGGAGGCCTGGGAAGCCTGCAGGTCGGCCGCCCACGCCACCCCCGCCGACCCGGTGCCCTGGGTGTGCCTGCTGGCCCTGTCGCAGTTGGACGAGCGGCAGGAACTGCAGGAGCACCGGCTGCATCCGCCGGGCCCCATGCTCTTCCCCGGCCCGTGGGGGCTGCTGGCGGAGGCCGACCGGCGCGATCCCTACAACCGCGAGGCCTACCACCGGATGCTCCAGTTCGTGTACGCGCGAAAGGCCGGCGGAACCCTCTCCGAGGCGGTCAACTTCGCACAGTGGGCGGCCTCTTCGGCTCCTGAGGGATCCGCGCTCCACGCTCTCCCGCTGTACGTGCGGGTCGAGCGGTACCGCCGTGAGCGCGGTCATGAGAAGGCGCTGGATCTCCACTGGGTCACCGAGGACGCCGAGCGGGATGCCGAACGGGCCCTGCATCTCTGGTTCCACCGCACAGATCCGGCCAGGCACTCCCTGCTCGACGTCAATCATCTCGCCCACTCCCTGTGGGGCGCCCTGCAATTCGCCGACGCGGCACCGGTGTTCCGGGCGCTCGGCCCGTACTTCACCACCCTGCCCTGGGCCTATCGCGCCCCCGACCCCCGCGACCCTTCGGGCGCCGAGGACGTGTACCTGCGCGCCCGGACCCGCTGTCTCGCCGCGGCACCAGAACCGCGCCGGGGACAGCACGACTGACCCCGGCACGCTTCCCCCCACATGCGACAAACCGTCCCCGATTGCTTCCCTTTCACGGAGGTCTCCCCTCATGTCCATACCCACCTCGACCCAGCCGGGCGCGCAGGCCGCTCCCCAGAAGGACGAGGAGCAGCGGCTGCGCGAACTCGGTTACCAGCCGGTGCTGGCCCGTCGCATGGGCGGCTTCGGCAACTTCGCCATCAGCTTCTCCGTCATTTCGATCCTGTCCGGCTGCATGACCCTGTACGGCTTCGGCATGTCGGCCGGCGGCCCGTCGGTGATGCTGTGGGGCTGGGCCGGTGTCGGCCTGTTCGTCCTCTGCGTCGGCATGGCGCTCGCCGAGGTCACCAGCGCGTACCCGACGTCCGGGGCGCTGTACTACATGGCGGACCGGCTCGGCGGCCGCAAGTGGGGCTGGTACACGGGCTGGCTGAACCTGCTCGGTCTGCTCGGCGCGATCGCGGGTATCGACTACGGCGCCGCGCTGTTCACCGGCGCGCTGATGAACCTGCAGTGGGGCTTCACCCCCACCCCCGGCAAGACCATGATCATTTTCCTCTGCATTCTGCTGCTGCACGCCGTGCTGAACCTCTTCGGTGTCCGTCTGGTCAGCGTGCTCAACTCGATCAGCGTGTGGTGGCACCTGGCCGGCGTCGCCGTGATCGTCAGCGTGCTGGCGATCGTGCCCTCCCACCACCAGTCGCCGTCGTTCGTCTTCACCGAGTTCGTCAATGACACGGGCTGGGAGAACCCGCTCTATGTGGCGGCGATCGGCCTGCTGCTGGCGCAGTACACCTTCTGCGGCTACGACGCCTCCGCCCATCTGTCGGAGGAGACCTCGAACGCCTCGGTGTCGGCGGCACGCGGCATCGTCCGCGCGATCTGGGTCTCCTGGATCGCCGGTTTCGTACTGCTCGCCGGTCTGACGTTCGCGATCCAGGACTACGTGGGCACCCAGGAGAGCGCCACCGGTGTGCCTCCGGCCCAGATCCTGATCGACGCGCTCGGCACCTCGGGCGCCACCGCCATGCTGCTGATCGTGATCGCCGCCCAGCTGTTCTGCGGCAACGCCGAGGTCGCCGCCGCCAGCCGGATGGTGTTCGCGTTCAGCCGCGACAACGCCCTGCCGGGTTCGGCGCTGTGGCGCAAGGTGAGCGCCCGCACCCAGACGCCCGTACCCGCCGTGTGGCTGTCGGTCGCCGTCGCCGGACTGCTGGCGCTGCCGTCGCTGTACTCGGCCACCGCCTACGGTGCGGTGACCGCGATCAACGTCATCGGCATCACGCCCGCCTACGCGATCCCGATCTTCCTGAAGCTGCGCGCCGGAAACCGCTTCGAGCAGGGACCCTGGCACCTGGGCCGCTGGTCCAAGCCGATCGGCTGGATCGCCGTGGTGTGGGTGGCCATCGTGACCGTACTGTTCCTGCTTCCGCAGTCGTCGCCGGTGACCATCGACTCGATGAACTACGCGTCGGTCGCACTCGTCGCCGTACTGGTCCTGGCCACCATCTGGTGGTTCGTCGCACGCCGTTCCTACAGCACGCCGTCGGCGTACGGGAACGCCCGCGAACAGGCGGAGATCGCCGCGGACATCGTCTGACACGACGGCTTCCGCGCTCCCTTTCTCCTCGACCCCTCCTGGACCGTCCGGTCCGGGAGGGGTCCGTCATTCCATGGGATGCGGTCAGCGCAGCAGCAGCTGGAGTCCGCCGAGCACGGTCGCACCGAGCACCAGTCGCTCGAAAAGCTTCTGGTTGATCCGATCCACACACTTCCGGCCGATGTACGCGCCCGGGACGACGAACAGAAGCATGGCCGCGTCCAGCAGCAACGACTGCGCGTCGATGAGGCCGAGGCCCACACTGAACGGCACCTTGGAGGTGTTGACGATCAGGAAGAACCACGCCGATGTGCCGAGGAATCCGAGCTTCCGGAAGCCCGCGGACAGCAGGTAGAGCGACATCACCGGGCCGCCCGCGTTGGCGACCATGGTGGTGAAACCGCCGAGCACCCCGTACGAACGGGCCTTGAGCCTGCCTGCCCCGGACAGGCCGCCGGCCTCGTCCGGAGCCACCTTGTTGTCGGCCCCGGTGCGGCGCCGCCAGATGGTGACGCCCGCCATGAAGAGCAGGATCGCGCCGATCGAGGTCCTCACGGCGTCGTCGTCGGCCCACATCATGAAGACGGTGCCCATCACCACGCCCACGGCGACGGCGGGGAACAGCCGCAGCAGCGTCGGCCAGTGGGCGTGCCTGCGGTAGGTGAAGACCGCGAGCGCATCGCCCGCGATGAGGATCGGGAGCAGAACTCCGGTGGACTCGCGGGCCGGGAGTACGGCCGCGAAGACCGCGAGACTGATCGTATTGGCACCGCTGACGGCCGTCTTGGAGAAGCCGACGAGCGTGGATGCCGCGGCCAGCGCCGCCAGTTGCCAGAGTGTGAGGGTGTCCATGCCAGGTGCAGATGCTAATCGCACGCACTTCCGAACCGCCAGCCCGCCCCTCCGCTCAACGTCCGCCTTTGCACCGACTCATCCGATGTGTTGGCTCCGCACACGCACGAGGCTTGCATCAATTGCCTTTATTTACCGCCCAGTTGCCCGCCTGAAGGGTTGACCCCGGATATCAGCATTGCAAGCATCGGATGTCTTCGTGAGTGGCTCCCCTGCCTCCACGCGCATCGGCCCCCAGCGAGAGAGCGACGGCCATGGCATTCGTACCGCACAGCTCATCCGTAGGGCAGAGATGGCGGCTGTTCTGTCTCTCCCTGGTCCTCGCCGTATCAGCGGCGCTTCTCGGCGCGCCCGCCGCCACCGCCGAGGTCCAGCATCCGCGCCAGCAGTGGATGAGGGAGTCCACCGCCGGCCTGTTCCTCCACTGGGGCATGTTCACCGCGCCCCGCCACACCGACTGCGCGACGTGGGAGCACGACGTCACCGCGGGCGGCTGGTCCCCCGACTACTGGGTCGACGAGGCACGCAAGCTCGGTGCCTCCTACATCGTCCTGGCCACCTTCCACAGCAGGCTCGGCTACGCCCGCCCCTGGCCATCGAAGATCCCCGGCAGCTGCTCCACGGACCGCGACTTCCTCGGCGAACTCGTGAACGCGGGCAAGGCCAAGGGCATCAAGGTCATGCTGTACATGACCGACGATCCGCAGTGGCACAACGAGGTGGCGGGGGTGCGGACCCTCGACTCGGACGCCTACTCGGCGTACAAGGGCGAGAAGGTCGATCTGACGACCCGCGAGGGGTTCGGCCGGTTCAGCTACGACCAGTTCTTCGAGGTGATGGAGAACTACCCGGATCTGGCCGGGTTCTGGATCGACAACGACAACGAGTACTGGGAGAGCCACGAGCTCTACGAGCAGATCCGGGCGAAGCGGCCGTCCTGGTTGTTGACCAACAACAATGAGGACACGCCGATCATGGACACGGTCAGCAATGAGCAGAAGACCGGCATGACTCCGGCGTACGACTACCCGTCGGCCGCCTTCACACCGATGCCGCGCATCTCGGAAGGCGACTACAAGCTGCCGACGAGCGGCGACTGGTGGTACGACGGCAAGGACCACCCGGTGGACTTCCGCCTGAGCACCGGCCGGTACATCACCAACGCGGGCTCGTCCATGAAGTCGCTGATGGCGGAGACGGCCATGGTGAACGGCAGGTTCCCGCCGAGCCAGCAGGCCTACAACGACTTCATGGCCGGGTGGACCGCCCCGATCCGGTCCTCGCTGGAGGGCACCGAGGGCGGCGGCTACATGTACGGCGGGATGCAGCCCGGCTTCTGGAACGACGGTGCGCACGGCGTCATCACCGTCGGGCCGGGCGCGGTGACGCAGTACGTGCATGTGGTGACCCGGCCCCGAACCGACATGGTCCGGCTGCGCGACAACGGCTACCGGGCGACCCGGGTGACCGATGTGCGCACCGGCAAGGACATGGCCTTCAGCCAGTCCGGGGGTTACCTGACCATCCTCGACATCGCCGACTGGGATCCGTACGACACGGTGTTCAAGGTCGAGACGGACGGCCGGCAGCACTCCTACTACCCGCAGAAGTCCCTACGGGCCACTGCCTCGTCGGCGGCCGACGGGCACCCCGGCGGGGCGGTCGTCGACGGAAGCGACGGAAACTACTGGGACAGCGACGGGAAGCTTCCCGCCTCCGTGACCATCGACCTCGGAAGCCTCCGGAGGGCGACCTCGCTCGCGGTGAACCAGCGCGAGTGGTCGCCGACGCACGCACGGTCGACCTTCGGCAGGCCGGAGGACTCGGCGCGGATCAAGGACTACGCGGTCTCGGCGAGCGACGACGGCAGGCACTGGAGGACGGTCCGGGCCGGCGCTCTGCCGAGCGCTCGCGGAGTGCAGCTCATCGACATCGGTGAGCAGAAGGCCCGCTATCTGAAGCTCGATGTCCGCAACACCTGGGCCAGCCCGCAGGCGCCGGACTTCTTCGGCCGACTGAGGATCGACGAGATCAAGGTGGCGTACGGGGCGCCGGTGTCGGGCTCGGCGCAGGTGCCGCTGGAGGCGGAGTCACGGCGCAATGACCGGGACGGCGCTGTGCGGGCGTCCGCGTGCGGGGCCTGCTCGGGGTCGGCGCGGCTGGTCGGATTCGGCGGCGGATCCCGTAACTCCGTCACCTTCCACGACGTGACAGCCGCCGAAGCCGGCAACTACCGGCTCCAGTTCGACCACACAGCCGGTGCCGCGGCCTCGCTGTCCGTACGCGTCAACGGCGCGGCGGCGATCAACGTGCCGGTGCCGGCGGGCAACCCGGACGTGCCGGGGTCCACGGCGGTCTCCGTGCCCCTGACCGCCGGGGCGAACACGGTCGAGGTGTTCAGCACGGCGCCCCGGGGCCCGGGTCTCGACCGGATCGCCGTCGGACCGCTGCCACCGGCGTCGTACGCCCCGAAGACGACCATGACGGTGGAGCCCCACGGGCTGCAGTGGGTCGGCGCCGGGCAGCGGTCCGTCCAGGTGACGGCGGAACTTCGGCTGGACGCGGATGATGTGCTCGACGGTGTTCGGCTCGCCCCGAGGGCGCCCGCGGGCTGGACGGTCGAGGGCGGCCCGGCGACGGCGTCGTCGCTGCGGCTCGGCCAGACGCTGAAGGCGCAGTGGACGCTGCTCTCGCCTCCCGGTGCGGACGTCACCCCGACGACGGTGCCGGTCACCGCGGAGTTCCTGACGCTCGGTACCCCGCACACGGTGACGCAGAACGTCGGCATCCGGCCGCGCCCGGCGGACCGGGTGTTCATGCGCGAGGCCGAGGACTCGCGGAACAGGCTCGGCACCGCCGGGCTCACCGGTTGCTCGCCCTGCTCCGGCGGGGAGAAGGTACGCAACATCGGAGGCAGTGCGGCGGCCGATGTCCTGTTCCCCGATGTCACCGTGGACCGGGCGGGGACGTATCCGCTGTTCATCGACTACACGGTGAACGGGGACCGATCGTTCCTGGTGAGCGTCGACGGCGGTGCGCCGGTCGAGGCGGCGGTGAGCGGGATCGGGAACAGCACCCCGCAGACGACCTCCGTACCGGTGACGCTCACCGCGGGGTCCCACACGATCAGGGTCTACAACGACCGGAAGTCCGCGCCCGACCTCGACCGGTTGTCGCTGGGACAGCCGTAGGGGCGCTGGGCGGGTTCACCTCAGGGGCCGTTCCTCAACGGCCCCTGAGGCATGTCCGTCCCGGGCCGGGGCGGACGTGGCGCCGGGAGGGGCACGAGTGCCCCTCCGTCGCCGCGGACCAGAACCTTCTCGGTCTCCGGGCTCCGCCTCCTTTCCGATCGGTCTCGAGTTCGCTGACGGTGGGTGGCGTCGAGCAGGGCTCGCAACGATGTCGCGGGGCCGTCGGCGCGTACGGAACGGAGATGATCGGCCGTGGACAGCGCGGGGGTGATCGCTATGCTGCCACCCAAGCGTTCGCAGGAAGCGTTCAAACGAACAATGCGCAGCGGTACGGCGAGGGGGCCATCAGCATGCGGGAGCCGGTTGAACTGAGGCGTCAGCGAATCCTGTCGGTGGTGCAGTCGCGAGGCGCCGTCAAGGTCAGCGTGCTCGCCGCCGAGCTGGATGTCTCGGTGGTCACGATCCGCCGGGACGTCGAGGAGCTGACCCGGGCCGGGAGGCTGCGGCGCGGGCACGGGGTGGCCCGGCCTGTGGTCGACGCGGCGGAACCCGTCCCGGTCCCGGCGGCGCGGACCGCGGAGCCGGCCGGCGACGCGGGCGCGGTGGCCATCGTCGTACCGGAACGGCATTCGTATCTGTACGAGACGCTGCACGGCGCCCGGACCGTGCTGGAGGAGTCCGGGATGCGGATCGCCCTGCACATCGCGCCGCAGTCGGCCGGTGCCGAACGACCGCTGGTGGAGCGGGCCCTGGCGGACGGGGCCCGTGGACTGCTGATCGCCCCGCGGTGGCGCAACGCCCGCTCGGAGGAGCTGGACTACGGCTGGCTGGCGGAGGTGGGCGTGCCGACCGTGCTGATGGAGCGGCGGCCCCGGCCGGGCAGTGCCCTGCACGCCCTGGACTCGGTCTGTTCCGATCACTGGTACGGGACGCATCTCGCCGTGGACCATCTGGTGGCGCTGGGCCACCGCCGCATCGTCCTGGCCGCCCGTGACGACAGTCCGACGGCGCGCACCATCCGGGCGGCGTTCGCCGGGATCGCGGCGGACCGGCCGGAGGTGGAGGACTGGTCCGTGGTGCTCAGTTCACCGACGGCGGTGCCCGGTCCCGGGCCCGGGTCGCCGAGCGCGGCGCTCCGGGTCCAGGACGCTCCGGCACCGGCCGAGGGCACCGCCCCGGATCTCGCCGCCCTGCTGCGCGAGCGGGGCGCCACGGCAGCCGTGCTGCACGGCGATGTGGACGCGCTGATGCTGGTGCAGCGGATGGCGGAGAGCGGGGTCCAGGTGCCGCGGGACTGCTCCGTGGTGGCGTACGACGACGTGGTCGCGGCCCTGGGCAGTACGCCGCTGACCGCGGTGGCGCCGCCGAAGGCGGAGATCGGGCGGGCGGCGGCCGAACTGCTGCTGTACCGGCTGACCGGGCCCGCCGGTACCACCGGACCGGTGCGCCGTACGGAGCTGCTGCCCACGCTGAAGGTGCGTGGTTCCGCCCTGCGGGTCACCCCTGTAGAAGACTGAGCGTTTGACCGCTTTCATTTTCTTCTGAGCGATCTATTGACCCGTACCGATCAGCCGATCAGGATTCCCCGTGTCTTGAATCAGGAGCCGCGGGAGGCACCCATGCCCGGTCGACAGAGCCGTCGATCCGTGCTCGCCACGATCGCCGCCCTGCCTCTGACAGGCGCGCTCAGCGCCTGCAGCAGCAGCGACGGCGCATCGCGGTCGGGCAGCACGAGCAACGCCGTCAGCACCGGCGCGAAGCGCGCCACGCACATCACCTTCTGGTCCGCTCTGCGCGGAAGCCAGCAGGTCGTGGACGCGTTCAACCGCACCCACGACCGCATCCAGGTCGACTTCCAGCAGGTCCCCTCGGGGGGCCAGGGCGGGTACGCGAAACTCAGCAACGCGGCGCGGGCGGGCAACGCCCCGGACGTCGCCACGATCGAGTACCCCCAGCTCCCCGGCTTCGCGATCGATGGTGTCGCTCGTGAGATCACCGGTCTGATGAGCGACGGGCTGCGCGCCGAGATGCTGCCGCAGGCGCTCGCGCTGACCACGTTCGAGAAGCGCATCTTCAGCGTTCCGCTGGATGTCGAACCGATGGTGATGCACTACCGCACCGACCTCTTCCAGCAGTACGGACTCCACGTGCCGCGCACCTGGGACGAGTTCGAGGAGGCGGCCCGTACCGTACGCCGGAAGGGCAGGGGCCGGCGGCTGGCGAACTTCGCCACGGACGGCGCCCCCCAGTTCGCCTCGTTCGCCTGGCAGGCCGGTGCCCAGTGGTTCGACACCGCGGGGGGTGCCTGGAACGTCTCGCTCGCCGATGAGCCGAGCCGTCGCGTCGCGTCGTACTGGCAACGGCTCATCGACCAGGACCTGGTCTTCATGAACCCCGTGGACGGCCGCCAGAGCGACGCCCAGATCAGCAACGGCCAGGTCCTCGTCCGGCTCAGCGGAGCGTGGGACGCCGGGGCGCAGATGAACGCCCGGCCCGCGCAGAAGGGCGCATGGGCCGTCGCGCCACTCCCCCAGTGGGATCCGGCCGCACCGTCCCTCGGCACCCATGGCGGCTCCACCTTCGCGGTGACGAAGGACAGCAGTCACCCGGAGGCCGCGATGGAGTTCATCGAATGGCAGGTGTCGCACCCGGATGCGCTGCGGGCCCGGCTCTCCAGCGGCACCAGCAGCCAGTATCCGGCCGCCCCCGGCCTCGTGCCCGTCGGCCGCAGGGCCTTCGACCGGAGCTACTACAGCGGTCAGGACATCTACCGCGTCTTCGAGGAGGAGGCGCACAAGATCCGGGACGGCTGGATCTGGGGGCCTCGGATGACCGCCACCAGCAAGGTGATGCAGGACGGCTTCGCGCGGGCGAGCGGCGGTCAGGGCTCATTGATCGATGCCGTACGCGCCGCCCAGAAGGGCACCATGCCGGACCTCAGGGCACTGGGCCTGTCCACCACCGAGCGCACCAGCTGACCGCCCCGTATCCCCTTCCCAGCAGCAGAGAGGCAGGTGACACCCATGACCAGCCCCCTCACCACCGCCCCCTCCTCGATCGGCTCCACGCGCCCGGCCGACGCCCCGTCGTCCGCGGCGCCCGCACGCACCACCCACAGGTCGTCGCGGCGCCGTGAACTCGGCGCATGCGGCGCCCTGATGACGCCCTTCTTCCTCCTCCTGGTGACGGTCTTCCTGATCCCCGTCGGGACGGCCGTCTGGCTGAGCTTCTTCAGCGACGACCAGCCAGGGCTCGGCTTCGGGCCGGAGCACACCGTCTTCGTCGGACTGCGCAGCTACACGGCCGTGCTGACCGACCCGACGTTCCTCAGCAGCCTGGGCACGGTGGCGCTGTACTGCGTGATCTACATCCCGCTGATGGTGGTGTCCGCCCTCGCGCTGGCACTGCTGCTGGACTCCGGAGTGGTGCGGCTGCGTGCATCGGCCCAGCTCGGGCTGTTCCTGCCGCACGCCGTCCCCGGCATCATCGCCGCCCTCATCTGGCTGTACCTGTACACGCCCGGGCTCAGCCCGGTGATCGACCTGCTCGGCAAGGCCGACATCACCATCGACTTCCTCGGACTGCACACCGTCCTGCCGTCCATCGTGAACATCGCCCTGTGGAGCAATCTCGGCTACAACATGGTGGTCTTCTACGCCGCTCTGCAGGCCGTGCCGCGCGAGGTGATCGAGGCATCGGTCGTCGACGGCGCCGGACCGGTCCGTACCGCCCTCCAGGTCAAGACGCCACTGGTGCGCCCGTCCATCGTGATGGTGGCGATGTTCACGCTGATCTTCGCGCTTCAGCTGTTCACCGAGCCGATGCTGCTCAGCCAGGCCAGCCCGATGATCAACTCGCGTTTCTCACCCAGCATGTACATCTACGACGCTGCCTTCACCCGGAACAACTACGGCCTGGCAGCCGCCGCCTCCGTCGTCCTGCTGATCTGCACCGTCGCGCTCTCCTACGGCGTCACCCGCTGGACCAACCGCGCCACCGCCCCCGAGGAGGACGCCCGATGAGCGCGACGAGCACCACCACCCGCACCGCCACCACGCTGCGTCCCCGGCTTCTTGGCCGCTCCGTCGTCAATCTCGTCGTGGGCGTCTCGGTGCTGTACACGCTGCTGCCGGTGCTGTGGCTGGTGCTGGCAGCGTCGAAGGACCGGGACGCCCTGTCCGGCAGTGACGTCCTGTCGCTGAATCACTTCTCCTTCGTGCAGAACCTCAAGGACCTGTTCGCGATGGACGGGGG
The DNA here is from genome assembly GCF_042802415.1 of Streptomyces sp. NPDC057486. Lineage (NCBI taxonomy): Bacteria > Bacillati > Actinomycetota > Actinomycetes > Kitasatosporales > Streptomycetaceae > Streptomyces > Streptomyces sp. NPDC057486. Next base: position 53,620 of record NZ_JBHVEE010000012.1, read on the forward strand.
GCTGTACGGGCGGTGGTACGGCAACAGCCTCCTGTACGCGGTCCTCGGCGCCGCTCTCGGCGCCCTGGTGAGCATCGCCTGCGGCTACGCCTTCGACAAGTACCGTTTCGCGCACAAGGAGAAGCTGTTCGGGCTGGTCCTCGCCGCCGTCATGGTGCCGCAGACCGTGCTGGCCCTGCCGCTGTATCTGATGGCGTCCGGCACGGGGCTGGTGAACACCTTCTGGTCGGTTTTCATCCCGGTGCTCTTCAACCCGTTCGGCGTGTACCTCGGCCGGATATTCAGTCAGGGATACGTCCCCGACGAGGTTCTCGAAGCGGCCCGGGTCGACGGCGCCGGCGAGCTGACCACCTACTTCCGGGTCGCGCTGCGGATGCTGGGGCCCGGCCTCGTCACCGTCTTCCTCTTCCAGCTCACCGCCATCTGGAACAACTTCTTCCTGCCGATGGTGATGCTCTCGGACCAGGACCTGTATCCGGTCAGTCTGGGGCTCTACACCTGGAACAGCTCCGCCACCGTCTCCCCCGAGTACTACCCCGTCGTGATCATGGGCTCGCTGCTCGCGATCCTGCCGCTGATTCTCGCCTTCGCCCTGCTCCAGCGGTTCTGGAAGTCGGGGCTCACCGCGGGCTCCGTCAAGTAGCGGGCCAACCGGATCACGTCCGCGCCACTCCCCGACCAGGAGCATGATGCCCAGCACCGCCTCGACCGTCCCGACCGCCCCCACCACACACCGCCGACCACGCGCCGCCGTCGCCATGAAGCCGGACGCCGCGGCCGCCGTCCTCACCCCCGGAGCCCTGGCCGCACTCGCCGGGGTGTGCGAACTCGCCCCTCTGCCCGTCCTCGACGACTTCATCACCGAGCGGGCCCGCGCCACGCTCGCGGACACCGAGATCCTGGTCACCGGCTGGGGCTGCCCACCGCTCGACGAGAACGTACTGGCGGCGGCACCGCGGCTGCGTGCCGTCGTCCACACGGCGGGCAGCGTCCGCGGTCATGTCACCGAGGCCTGCTGGGAGCGGGGCATCGAGGTGTCCTCGGCGGCGGCGGCCAATGCGCTGCCGGTCGCGGAGTACACCGTCGCGATGATCCTGCTTTCCGGCAAACGAGTTCTGGAGCGGGCCCGCGACTACCGTGCCGAGCACTCGCGCGACGACTGGCTGCGCACCTCGGCGGAGGTGGGCAACTACGGGCGCACCGTGGGCATCCTGTCCGCCTCGCTGATCGGCCGGCGCGTCATCGAGCTGCTGCGCCCGTACGACCTGCGGGTGCTGTTGCACGATCCGTGCGTCTCCGAGGCGGACGCCGCCGAGCTGGGCGTGCGTCCGGTCGGCCTCGCCGAACTGTTCGCGCAGAGCGATGTGGTGAGCGTCCACACTCCGCTGCTGCCCGCCACCCTCGGTCTCGTCAGTCGCGAACTGCTCATGTCCATGCGCCCCGACGGGGTGCTCATCAACACCTCGCGGGGCGCCGTCGTCGATCAGGACGCGCTCACCGATGTACTCCGGCAGAACCGGATCCGCGCAATTCTCGACGTCACCGACCCCGACACGCTGCCGTCCTCGCACCCCCTGTGGGAGTGCGAGAACGCCCTGATCACTCCCCATCTCGCGGGCTCGCAGGGCAACGAGTGGCGGCGGCTGGTCGACCTGGCGGTCGGCGAGATCGACCGCTGGGCCGCAGGCGACGGCTTCGCCCACCCCGTACGACGCGAAAGGCTGGCATTCCTCGCATGACCTCTCCTCTTGAACTCCCCTCCGAAGACCGCGGCGCGAGCCCGCACACCGGCTACACCCGGGCGCACTGGGAGGCGGCGGCGGACGGAATGCTGCGGGCTGCCTGGCAGTGGTCCACCCCCGGCAGCGCCCTGCTCGACCTGCCGGGGCGGCCGTCCGGCTCCGGGGTGCGCTCGGACGGTCTGGAGGGCTATGCCCGGACGTTCCTCGCCGCCGCGTTCCGGGTCGCGGGCGCGGACGGCAAGGACCCGCACGGCTGGGTCGACCGGTACGCGGACGGTCTCGCGACCGGTACGCGGACGCCCGGCCGGGACGACCTGGAGTCCTGGCCGCTGATCCTCGACCACCATGTGCAGGGCCAGCCGATGGTCGAGTCCGCCTCGGTCGCCATCGGGCTTCGGCTGACCCGTCCCTGGCTGTGGGACCGGCTGGACGCCGGTGTCCAGGACCGCGCCGAGGAGTGGCTGCGCGGCGCGCTGCGGCACACGCCCGCCCCCAACAACTGGTACCTGTTCCCCTACTCCGTGGCCGCGTTCCTGGAGTCGGTGGGCCGCGGTGACGCGGAGACGTCCCGGGCGAAGGAACGGGCGCTGGACCTGCTGGAAAGCTGGTACTGCGGACAGGGCTGGTACTCCGACGGGGACGGTCGCGCCTTCGACCACTACAACGGCTGGGCGCTGCACCTCTACCCGATGCTGGACGCGCACCTGTCGGGCGACCCGGAACTGTCCGCGCACTACGGCTCCCGGCTGCGCGAGCACCTGGACAACTACACGCTGCTGTTCGGCGGGGACGGTGCCCCGGTTCACTTCGGGCGTTCGCTGACCTACCGGTTCGCGGCCGGTTCGGCTGTCGCGCTGGGCGCCCTCACCGGGCACACCCCGCTCTCCCCCGGCGCCTCGCGGCGGGTGATCAGCGGATCGCTGCGCTACTTCCTGGACCGCGGCGCGACGGGTACGGACGGGCTGCTGAACCTGGGCTGGCACGGCCCGCACGAGGCGACGCTGCAGCACTACTCGGGACCCGCGTCCCCGTACTGGGCGTCCAAGGCGTTCGTCGCGCTGCTCGCCCCGGACGGCCATCCGCTGTGGACGGCGACCGAGGAGCCCGCGCCCAGCGAGGGCCCCGACCGGGTGCTGGCGCTGCCCGCACCGGGTCTGCTGATCCAGTCCACCCGGGCGGACGGCATCGTCCGGCTGCACAACCACGGCAGCGACCATGTCCGGCCGCACGAAGGCGAGTCGGGTGTGCAGGACGACCCGCTGTACAGCCGCTGGTCGTACTCCACGGTGACCGGCCCCACGTCGCGGGTGAACGCGGCGGACAACCACCTGGCCGTCGTCGTCGGCGGAGTACGCAGCGGCCGTCGCAGCATCCGCCCGCTGGGCGCGGGAGGGGGCGACGGCTGGGGCTGGGCGGCATCCTGGCACCGCCCCGTCTTCACGTCCGGTCCGTCGATGGTGCCGGGGATGCGGGTGGAGAGCGTCACGGTGGTCCGCGGCCGGTACGAGCTGCGGGTGCACCGGGTGCTGGGCGCCCCGGACGGGGCGCGGGTGGAGCAGACGGGCTGGGCGACCGGCCCGGACGACTCCGCACGGTCCGAGCTGCACGGCCTGCACGGCTGGGAGACCCGGGACGAGGTACGGGCTCCGCAGGGCACGGCGTACGCCCGGTGGGCGGTGGTGCCGAGGCTGGGCGCGGAGGCGGAGGGAACGGTTCTGCTGGTGTCGCTCGCGTCGCTGACGACGGAGGCGGAGCCGACGGGACTCGCGGCGGCGGTCAGCGGTGTGAACGTGGACGGCGACACGGTCGAGGTCGGCTGGGCGGAGGACGGAGCGACGACCCGTATCGCCTTCGAACCGCTGACGGTCGAGCACGGCTGACCGCTGGGTCCGCCGGACGGCCTCCTGGCCGTCCGGCGGATGTCCCTATGCGTCGACGCGGATCACGACCACCAGCGTGCGCGGACCGTGTACCCCTTCGACCCGTTCCAGCTCGATGTCCGACGTGGCCGACGGCCCGCTGATCAGCGTCGTCGGACGCTCCGGCACCAACCGCGCGACCGCCTCCGGAACCCCCACCTCGACGGCCGACAGATCGACGACACACACATGCAGGTCGGGGACGAGCGACAGGGCCCGCCGGCCCTGGTCGGGTGAGCCGTCGAGGAAGATCGTGCCGGTCTCGGCGCAGCCGACGGCCGACGCGGTGACGACTCCGTCCAGCGCGTCGAGCCGGGGCGCCGGGATGTCGGCGGAGTCCTGCTGGACGTCACCGTCGTACGCGCCGAGCCACTGCTCGTCGAGCCCGGCGGGCACCCCGATCCTCCGCGCACCGAGCCCGTCCAGCACCTGGGCGATCACCTCGGCGGTGCGGGCGACCGTGCAGGTGCGCACCTGCGCCTTGTAGTCGACGAGCCGGTCGGTGAAGAGTGCGAGTCGCTCGTCGTCGGGGAGCGTGCGGCCGGTCCGGTAGTCACGCGGGATGGCGGTGTCCGGCGTGGGGGCGAGGGCCAGGGCGTCCCGGACCCGACCGAGCACCGTGGCGCGAGCGTTCGTCACTTCTCCTCCTCGTGCTGGTTCCTGTCGTACTCGTCGGCGGCGGCCCGCATGGTCGCGGCACCCTCGTCCGACGCCAGCCACGTCCGGAAGGACTGGTTCGGCGGCGCCGCGGTGTCACGGCTGTCGCTCCACCCGCTGAACGGCGGCGGCAGATGCGAGATCTTCCCGTCCCGCCCACCGAGCACCCGGCCGAGCCCCGCCGCCTTCTGGGCGGCGGTGAACAGTTTCGGCCTCTTCATCACGCCGGCCGCGGCCTTCATGGCCAGCTTCTCGGCCGTCGTACCGGACTCTTCGGTGTGCTGGTGGCGCAGTTCGACCAGCAGCGACGGGATGTCGATCTTGACGGGGCAGGCATCGAAGCAGGCGCCGCAGAGGCTGGAGGCGTACGGCAGCGAGCTGTTGGGGTCGTCCTTGGCGGCATGCATCCCGGCGAGTTGCGGCGTGAGGACCGCGCCGATGGGTCCGGGATAGGTCGATCCGTACGCGTGACCGCCGGCCCGTTCGTACACCGGGCAGACGTTGAGACAGGCCGAGCAGCGAATGCAGTTGAGCGCCTCGCGCCCGATCCGGTCGGCCAGCGCGGCGGTCCGTCCGTTGTCGAGGAGGACCAGATGGAAATCCTGCGGTCCGTCGCCTGGCGTCACGCCCGTCCACATCGAGGTGTACGGGTTCATCCGCTCCCCGGTCGACGAACGCGGAAGCAACTGCAGGAAGACTTCGAGATCCTGATAGCGCGGCAGCACCTTCTCGATGCCCATGACGGTGATCAGGGTGTCGGGCAGGGTCAGGCACATCCGGCCGTTGCCCTCGGACTCGACGACGGACAGGGTGCCGGTCTCGGCGATCCCGAAGTTGGCGCCCGAGACCGCCACCTTCGTCGTCATGAACTTCTCCCGCAGATAGGCGCGGGCCGCGGCGGCGAGATGTGCGGGCACGTTGTCGAGCCGCGGGTCGACGCCGGGGATCTCCTTGAGGAAGATCTGCCGGATCTCGTCGCGGTTGCGGTGGATGGCGGGCACCAGGATGTGTGACGGTTTGTCGTGGGCGAGCTGCACGATGAGCTCGGCGAGGTCCGTCTCGTACGGGGTGATGCCGGCCGATTCCAGGTGTTCGTTGAGACCGATCTCCTGGGTGGCCATCGACTTGACCTTGATGACCTCCGTGGATCCGGTCGCCCGGACGAGCCGGGTGACGATCTCGTTGGCCTCGACGCCGTCGCGCGCCCAGTGGACGGTACCGCCGCGCTCGGTGACCTGCTGCTCCAGCTGTTCCAGGAGTTCGGGGAGCCGGTTCATGGTGTCGGTCTTGATGGCCGAGCCGGCGTCGCGCAACTGCTCCCAGTCCGGGAGTTCGCCGGTGACGTTCAGGCGCTTGGCGCGGATCGTGTGGGTGGCCTTGCCCAGGTTGCGGCGCAGTTGCTCGTTGCGCAGCTCGTCGTGGGCGGCCGCGGGAAACTTCCGGTCGCCGCGCAGATTGCCCGTCCCGTACGGGGAGCGGGGCGGGGTGGCGGGCATGCCGAGGAAGGTGCTGCTCATCGGACGGCCTCCGTCAGGACGTACGGCGAGGTGCGGGTGGAGGAGAGGATCTGCGCGAGGTGCAGGGTGCGGGTGCCCGACTTGATACGGGAGAGTCCGCCGCCGATGTGCATCAGACAGGACGAGTCCCCGGCGGTGCACACGGCCGCCTTCGTGGTGGCGATATTGCGCATCTTGTCCTGGAGCATCGCGGTCGACGTCTCCGCGTTCTTCACTGCGAAGGTACCGCCGAACCCGCAGCAGGAGTCCGCCTCGGGGAGCTCCACGAGGTCGATGGAGTCGACGGCGCGCAGCAGCTTCAGCGGCTTCTCGCCGACGCGGAGCATCCGCAGGGAGTGGCAGGTGGGGTGGTAGGTGACGCGGTGGGGAAAGTAGGCGCCGACCTCGGTGACGTCGAGGACGTCGACGAGGAACTCCGAGAGCTCGTACGTCTTGGCCTTGACGGTGGCGACACCCGCACGCAGGGCCGTGTCGCCGTATCGCTCGGCGACGATCTCGTGCTGGTGGCGCACGGATCCGGCGCACGATCCCGAAGGCATGACGACGGCGTCGATGGACGGGTCGCCGAACTGCTCGGCGAAGTTCCGCACCAGGGGGACGGGCTCGCGCTGGTAGCCGGTGTTGACGTGCATCTGACCGCAGCAGGTCTGCTCCGGCGGGAACACCACTTCGTGTCCCAGGCGGGCGAGCAGGACCGCGGTGGATTTCACCGCCTCGGGGAAGAGCGTGTCTCCCAGACAGGTGGCGAAGAGTCCGATACGCATGGGGCCTCTCCGATCGTTTCTCTGGCCTTTGTATGGTCGGACCATACTAGCCTCGGTCCGGAAGGTGAAGGGGTCGGGACATGCGAGAGGGGCGGTGCACATGCACACCGCCCCTCGATCGCCCGATGCCCTGCGGGCTATTCCTTCTCGTCCACCAGCGTGCCGTGCAGGCTGCGGATGTGCCGCTCGACCAGATCGGCCGCCTTCGCCCCCTTGCCCGCGCGCACCAGCCGCAGCAGTTCGGCGTGCTGGGCGTTGAGCCCGGCCGCCGTGGCCGGCCAGTCCTCGGCCGCCTCCAGCGCCCGCAGAATCAGCGGACGTACGGACTCACGCACGGCGGAGGTGAGGGTGGAGGTCAGTTCGTTGCCGGAACTGCGGGCGATCTGCACATGGAAGCGGGTGTCCAGATCATTGAACTCGGCCACGCCGACATCCGGCTCCCCCATGCGTATGAGCAGGCGCTCCGCCTCGTCCAGATCCTCGGCGGAGGCGTGGGTGGCTGCCGCTTCGAAGCTGGACCGTTCCAGCACGACGCGCGCTTCGAGGACGTCCTCCAGGCTGTAGCTGCCGAGAGCGAAGTGGAGCCGCAGCAGTCGACCGAGGGCATCGTCGGGGTTGCGCACGATCCGCGCCCCGGCATCCGGGCCGCGGCCGGGCTGGGCGACGAGCACCCCGATCGTCTCCAGCACCCGCAGCGCCTCACGGAGCGCGGATCGGCTGACGCCGAGCACCGGTGCGAGTTCACGCTCGGGCGGCAGCCGGTCCCCCGCCTTGAGCTCTCCCGCGAACACCCGCTCCTCGATGCTCTGGAGCACGAGCTCATGCGTACGGGACTGCCGTACGGGTTGCCACTCGACGGGCACCGTTCACCCCCTGCTTCGGCTTTGCTCCCACTATGTCACACACGCCATGTGGTCGGACCAAAGATTCGGCGCACCACGACTGCCCCCGTCGCCTCCCGCCGCACACGGGACGTGGACAGGTTCGGCTACGCGACACCCGGTGCATTCACGGCGATGTTCCGCCGGACGCCGGGCTCGACCCCTTCGGCATACTTCGCCGACCGGGAAGGAGCCCAGCTCGGCAGGTGAGGCCTCAGTAGGTGACGACGATGCGGCGGGCGGTCCCGTCGACGCGGATGTGTCCGCCGTACGGGATCACCACCTGCGGGTCCGTATGGCCGAGGTCGACGTCGAGGACGGCCGTCGTGTCGGGGGCGTACTCGCTCAACGCGCGCAGGACCGCCTGCCGTTGCTCCGCGCGGAACCGGTCCCCGTCCTCGGCGCCGAGCGGCTGTGCGAACGACCAGCACTTGGCCCGCCCCATGATCAGCGCGGGGAACTGCTGGAGGAGCCCACGCTCTCCCATGCCCCGCAGAATCCTGTAGACCTCGTCGGCGGAGGGCATCTCCTCGGACGTCTCCAGGAAGAGCACGCTGCCGGTGTACTCGTCGACCGGCCGGATCTCACGGTCGGCCATGAGCAGCCACGACAGGATCTCCAGGTTGCCGCCCCAGCCGATCCCTTCGACGACCCGGTCGGCGTTGTGCCAGATCCAGCCGTCGGCGGGTCGCATCCCGGGCTCCGAGTCGAAGGTTCGCGGGTCCTCCCAGGGGCGGTTTACGTGGTCGGTCTCCTTCGCCGGAGTCAGTTCGTAGGTTCCCCGGGTGAAGAGGGCGGCTCGCAAGGAGTCGGCGGTCAGGGGGTGCATCGCGCCGGGGCGTCCGAGTTCGACCATCACCGACCCGCCGTGGTAGCCGACGATGCCCAGGTTCCGGAGGAGGACCAGCAGGTTGGTGTTGTCGCTGTACCCGAAGAACGGCTTGGGGTTGGCGCGCAGGAGCTCGCGGTCCAGGTGCGGAAGAACGGTGATCTGGTCGTCACCGCCGATGCTGGCGATCACCGCCTTGATCTCGGGGTCGGCGAACGCCGCGTGGATATCGGCGGCCCGCTCGGCCGGAGTCGATCCCATGGTGCGCGTCGCCGGATACTCCACCACTTCGAGCCCGAACTCCTCGCGGAGTCTGCGCAGCCCCAACTCGTAGGGCAGGGGCAGGATTCCGGGCAGTCCGGAGGACGGGGAGATGACGGCGACGCGGTCGCCGGGGCGGGGCTTGTCCGGGTAACTGGGTGTCGTCATCCGGCGAGCGTAGGACCAGCCCGTTCCCGGTGTCAGCCGGGTTTCGGCTCAGTCGGCGAACGAGCCGTGGCGGCCCGCACCGCCTCCGAACCGGTCGGCACCGGCCTGGGTCTCACCCGCGGTCAGCGGAACCAGACCGTGCCGGTACTCGGCCGCCAGGGCTTCCTGCTCGGAGAGACCGTACTGTTCGCGCGCGGAGAGCCTGTCGTGACGCAGGCACAGTTGAGGGAACGCGGCGATCTCCCGGGCGAGTTGCTCCGCCGCGTGACGCGCCTGACCGGTCGGCACGAGCCGGTTGGCGAGCCCGAAGTCGTACGCCTCCGCCGCCGGGACCGGGCGACCGGTGAGGATCATGTCCATGGCGCGGCTCTCCCCGATCAGACGCGGCAGGCGCACCGTGCCGCCATCCACCAGGGGAACGCCCCAGCGGCGGCAGAAGACACCGAAGACCGCGTCCTCCTCGACGACGCGCAGATCGCACCAGACGGCGAGTTCCAGGCCGCCGGCCACCGCATGGCCGGAGACTGCGGCGACGACGGGTTTGCTCAGCCGCATCCGGGTGGGACCCATGGGGCCGTCGCCCTCGGCGAGGACCTTGTTGCCGCGTGCCGTGCCGATGCCCTTGAGGTCCGCACCGGCACAGAAGGTGCCGCCCTCGCCCCACAGCACGGCGACGGACGCGTCCGGGTCGGACTCGAAGGTCCGGAAGGCGTCAGCGAGTTGGTCGGCTGTCGGCCCGTCGACGGCATTGCGGACCTCGGGGCGGCTGAGGATCACCGTGAAGACGGGGCCGTCGCGCTCGATCCGTACGGCGGGGTGTCCGGCCGTCATTTTCCCTCCCACAGGGGGTCGCGCAGGGCCCGGCGGAGGATCTTTCCGACCGGCGAGCAGGGGATGGTCTCGACGAAGTGCACGGCCTTGGGCACCTTGTAGCCGGCCAGACGGGCGCGCACATGGTCGCGCAGGGACCCTTCGGAGACCTCGGCACCGGGTCGAAGCGTGACGAAGGCGGTGACGGCCTCGACCCAGGTGGCGTCGGGGGCACCGACGACAGCGCACTGCGCGACCGCGGGGTGGCTCGCGAGGGCGTCCTCGACCTCGCGCGGGTAGACGTTGTAGCCACCCGTGATGATCATGTCGCTGCTGCGGTCGACGAGGTGCAGACAGCCGCGGTCGTCGAAGCGCGCGAGATCCCTGGTGCGGATCCAGCCGTCGCCGGTGAGGCTCGCGGCGGTCAGCTCGGGGGCGTTGTAGTACCCGGCCATGGTGAACGGGGCCTTGACCCGGACCTCGCCGATCGCGCCGGGCGCCACGGGGGCGCCGTCCTCGTCGGTGAGGACGAGCTGCGCGTCGACCGCCGGATACCCGGCGGCACCGAGCAGTTCGCCGCCCTCGGCGTGGTCGTCCTTGTCCAGCACGGTGAGACACAGCGGCGCCTCGGTCTGGCCGAAGTACTGGACGAACCTGGGGCCCCAGGCGTCCAGTGCGTGCTCGATGAGCGGGCGCGGCATCGGGCTGGCCCCGTAGACGACGGTGGACAGCCGGGCGAGGTCCGCGCGTTCGGCCCGCCCGTCGGCGAAGAGCATGCCGAGCATGGTGGGGACGAGGTTGACGGCGGTCACCCCGTAGCGGGCCATGGCCGCCAGGTACTCGTCCGGGTCGAAGCCGCCGAGGACGACGGCCGCGCCGCCCCGCACCCAGTACGGCAGCACGAAGGTGCCGCTGGCGTGGATGAGGGACGCGGCGTGCAGCATCACGTCGTCCCGGCCCGGCGAGACGAGATTGGACAGGATGTTCGCGGTGATCGCGGCGTAGCTCGCCTGGGTGTGCTGGGCCGCCTTGAGCGTGCCGGTGGTGCCGGAGGTGTAGAGAATCAGGATGACGTCGTCCGGCGCGGCGGGCAGCATCGGGTCTGCCGGGCTCGCCTCGCGCATGGCCGCCGGCAGGTCGAGGTGGCCGGCCGCGTCGGGGCTGCCGAGGCAGGCGAGCACCAGCCCCGGTACGGCGGCGGCGAGTTCGATCGCACGCTCGGCACGTTCCGGCCCGTAGACCAGGAGGGTCGCTCCGGTGTCCTGGAGCATGCGGGTGTGTTCGGCGGCGGAGAGCCGGTCGTTGAGGGGGACGCGGGCGGCCCCGGCCTTCAGGCAGGCGAAGTCGACGGAGATGGACCACATCCCGTTGCCGAGGAGCAGCCCGACCCGGTCGCCGCGGCCGACGCCCAGTCCTGCGAGGACGTGGGCCAGGCGGTTGGCAACCTCGTCGACCTCCGCATAGGTGAGGGAACGGTTTTCGAAATGCACGGCGGTACGCCCTGCGAAACGCGCGGCACCGCGGCGAACCAGGTCTACGGCAAGCATGGCCCGGACGATAGACCCGCCACATACAGTCCGTCCAGACTGTATGTGGCGGATCAGGCGTGCCGTACGCTCGCCGACATGCCCGCTCCGCGCCGTACCCAGCAACAACGCCGGGAGGAGACCCGGCTCAGGCTCCTCGACGCCACGATCGGCTGTCTGGTCGACTACGGCTTCGCCGGCACCACGACCCAACGCGTGCAGGAGCGGGCCGGGGTCTCCCGCGGCGCGCTGCTGCACCACTTCGCCTCGAAGGCCGATCTGCTGGCGGCCGCCACGCATCACGTCGCCGAAGTGCGGCTCGCGCACATCCGTACGGAGACGGAGAGCGGCCCGCACGATCGCGAGAAGGGGCTCGCGCTGCTCCGCACCGCGATGTCGGGCCCGCACTTCCTCGCAGGTCTGGAGCTGTGGCTGGCGGCCCGCACCGACCCCGATCTCAGAGCGGCGCTGCTTCCGGCCGAGCGGGACGTGGGCGCGGCTCAGCGTGCGGTGATGGCCGATGTCTTCGGCCCGGAGACGGCGGCGCGCGAGGACTTCGCTCTGCTCTGCGAGTCGCTTCTCGTCCTGCACCGCGGTCTCGCCCTCACCAGTGTGCTGCGCGAGGACCCGGCATTCGACGACGCGTTGCTGAGACTGTGGACGGAGCGGTTTCTGGGGGCTCAGCCCTGAGGCTGCGCGCCCCGCAGATCATGGACGTACCGGTTGAACGAGGCGCCGTCCGCTTCCACGGCCTGCTTGAGGTACGTGAAACCCGCCCGCCGCGCGACGGCCACCGACGCCCTGTTCTCCGGGTCCGCCGCTGGGCCGGCGCACCAACTGCTCTTCCTCGCCCGCCAGATGGGCGTCGACATCGTCCAGACGGAGGTGACAGGGTGACAACACTCCATGACGGACAGCAGATGCTCACCACTTCGGAGGGCACCGCCGTCCGGCCCTGTTCCACCGCGGCAGAACGGCCATGGGACGGGGCGGGGCAAGGTCTCGGAGCCATCCGCCGGCCAACTAGAAGTTGCCCGCGTGCATGTGTTGTGTGGGGTGCTCGAGGATCTCGCTCAGCCACGGGCTGCGGACGGCCGGCAGCCGGGCCAGGGTGCGCTTGAACACTCCATGGTCGATCCGAAACGAGTCATGGACACTCGGTGTGGGCGGGTCGTCGCGAAGGACGTCGTCGGGCATGAGATTCGACGCGGGGACGGGCAGCTGCGGCTCAGGGAAGACCAGCCGGAGCCACACCCCGAACGGCAACGGCACCAGATACGCCCGGGCGGCCGAGGCGGGTGGGGTCCAGACCTCCCCGGTCTGCGGATGGGACGGCACGAGGAGGATATCGGCGTCCGTGTCGGGGGCGGACAGTCCCGGTCCGGCGAGGACGGCGCGCCGCACCGGCGGACCGGCCGGCAGTAGAGCGTCGAGGGCGCGTTGGAACACCTCCGCGGCCAGGCCGTCAGGGACGGCCACCGCCCGGCCTTCCGAAGCCGCCAGGAGGTGGGCGAACGCCCACCCGGCCGCCGCCACCCACCTCGGGCTCCAGGACCACCGGTGGCTCGCCCCGGACAGCGATCCCCACGGGGTGATCGGCTCGAACGGGGACACACCCTTCCCCTCCGCCATCAGCTCCGCCCAGGAGAGCGGTCCGGCGTCGACGCCTTCCACGGGCCGGCAGCGCACGGCGTCCGGGGCGAGCCACACGGCCTGCCAGAGCGAGCAGTCGTCGATCCGGCTCGCCACCGGCAGACCGCACGCCTCGCAGGCCATGTTGGGGCCGTCGGACCCGTCGAGGCCGCAGCAGGCGCCGCCGCGCTTCTCCGGGATCAGCACGGCGCCACGGGTATCCCCGGGTGCGATGACGATCGCACCGGGCGCGCCGTCGGACAGGGCGTGGACCGGCGCGTAGACGCCACGGGCCGCGGCCTCGTCCGGATCGATCCCTTCCCACCTCCGCCACGGCGGCCCCCAGGGCTCCGGTTCCACGGCGAACGTCCCCGGCTCCATGAGCACCGGGAGCTGAAGCCCGTTCCCGTACTGCTGATGGGCATGGACCGGCAGGGCGACCTGGGACAACGGGGCGGTCAGCTCGGCGTCGCACCCCGAACACACGAAAACGAACAAATGTCCTCCGCTCGGGAAACAGGGGCATCGTCGCAGCTCGGCAGCGGCCGGCCAACGTGTTTTCCGTCCGTCCCCTGCCCGCAGCGCAGCCACGGCGTGCGGCATCGACCCCGGCGCGAACGGGTGCCGACCGTCGCCCATCCCGGTGGGTAAGGCGCGGCACGCTGCGGCGGGCGCGGCGCGGCGGTGCGCTCGGTGCTCGCCGCGCGGCCCGGCACCTTCGGTATGGACGCGACGGCGACGGCCGGGCCAAGCCTCGTGCCGTGACGTGGAACAGCACGGAAGAAGTCCTTGTCGACTACATCGATCTCTCCCTCTCGCCGGTCCGCCGCCGCTCAAGTGGCCTATGGTGGTGCGGTGTCAACAGGAATCACCGTGGTCGCGCGCAACATGCGCATCCTCAGAGAGCAGCGCGGGCTGTCGCTGGCCGAACTCGCCCGGCAGGCCGGTCTGGCCAAGCAGACGCTCTCCAAGGTGGAGCTGGGCACCGGCAATCCCACGGTGGAGACGCTCTTCGCGGTCGCGGCGGCCCTCGGGGTGCCGGTGACCCGGCTGGTGGCCGAACGCGAGCAGGTCATGACGGTACGCCGGGGCGGGGACGCCGCCTGGCAGGACCGGTCCGGATACGAGGTCCGGAGTCTCGATCACGTCTACGGTTCCGGTGTCATCGAGAACTACGTGCTGCGGATCCGGGGCGAAGGACGCTCGGAGCCCCACCCGGTGGGCACTCTTGAGCACCTCTACGTCATCAGCGGCCGGGTCAGGGTCGGCCCGGAGGACAGTCCGGTGGAGCTGGTCGCCGGTGACTTCGTACGTTTCCCGGGCGACCGTCCGCATCTGTACGCCTCCCTCGAAGGGGAGAGCGTGGTGCACATCGTGGTGAGCGTGCCCCGGGTCCAGCCGGGCACCGGCGGCGGGCACGGTGGTGTCCGGCGCGGAGGCGGCGCCCCCGCCGAGGGCTGAAGCCGACGACTGGGCGCCGGAGCCGGGATCCCGGCGGCGGGCGCGGCATTCCGCGTCGGCACCGGATCTCCGGACGGTGTGCGAGCGAGTCAGGCGGCCGCGGACCCCGCCGGGTGGCGGCGGCCGCGCGAGCGGGCCGTGGTGCCCAGTTCCCTGGCCGCCTCGAAGGCGACCCGGCGCAGCTCCGGTGCGACCCGGGCGGGCTCGAAGCGGTGCAGTGCGCCGGAGACCGAGATCGCGGCGACCGGCCGGCCGGCCGCGCCGATGACCGGCACCGCCACGCATGTGACTCCCGGCAGGATCTCCTCCCGGTCGTACGCGATCCCGTCCCGCCGGACCCGGGCCAGTTCGGCCCGGAAGTCCGCCGGGTCGGTCACCGAGTGCTCCGTCGGCGCGGGCAGTCCCTGCGCGATGGCGAGCTCCGCCGCGTCGTGGTCGAAGGCGAGCAGCGCCTTGCCGACCGCGGTGCAGGACGCGGGCAGCCGCGAGCCGATCCGGGTGGACGTACGGGCCCGGCGGTGGCCGTGCAGCTTGTTGACGTACATGACGTCCGTGCGGTGCAGCACCGCCAGATGCACGGTCTCCTGGGTGAGGACGTACAGCTCGGTCAGGAACGGCAGCAGCCGATCCTGCAGCATCAGCGGCGTCGGGCCGTAGACCCGGCGGCCGATGTCGAAGAGCTGGGGCCCGAGCCGGTAGCTGCTCCCGACGCGCTCGACCACATCGTTGCGCTGGAGGATGCCGAGCAGCCGGAACGCGGTCGACTTGGTGAGTTGCGTGCGGCGGGCGAGCTCGCTGACACCGACCTCGCGGTCCTCCTCGGCCAGCGACATCAGCAGGGTCAGCGCCTTGTCCACGGCGGTCTGCTGATCCTGCGAGGGACCGGTCTCCGAGGGGCTCCCGGCATCGGTGATCGAGGTGGGGTCGAGCATGTTCGCCTCCGCACATTCTCCGGCGACCACTTCAGTGGACGTGCGTCCACTTTAGATGACTGTTTCGGCAGCGTGAACAGCAAAGGCTCACCGAAACGGAGAAAGGGGTGCCTCGTATGTCACACCTGAGGGAATGACGAAGCGTCGCCTCATCCACGGATCCGGGCCGATGCGGCCGCTCCCGTCCACCCCGGCCAGGGGACCGCCCCGGTCAAGGCCGGACGATCACCTTCCCCGTGACCTCACCATCGATCATGGCCCGGAAGCCCTCGTGGATGCCGGTCAGCGGGATCTCCCGGTCGATCCGGGGCCGCACCCCGGTGCTCTCCATGAACCGCAGCAGCGACACGAACTCCTGGCGGGTCCCGCCTGTGGAGCCCAGCACCCGCTGCTGGAGATAGAAGACCCGGTTCAGATCGGCCGGCGGGTTGGCCCCGCTGGTCGCTCCGGCCACCACCACCGTGCCGCCGGCGCGCAGCGACCGCAGGGAGTGGGCCCAGGTGGCCTCGCCCACCGTCTCCACGACCACGTCGACCTTCTCCGGCAGCCGCTCCCCCGTCGGTACGGCCACATGCGCCCCCATCTCCAGGGCCGCGTCCAGCTTCGTCCTCGACCGGCTGGTCGCGTACACCCTGGCACCGGCGGCCCGCGCCAGGGCGATGGCCGCCGAGGCCACACCGCCGCCCGCGCCCTGCACCAGCACCCGGTCGCCGGGACGCACCTGGGCCTGGGTGAACAGCATCCGGTACGCCGTCAGCCAGGCCACCGGCAGACAGGCCGCCTCCGCGAAGGACAGCGCGGCCGGCTTGGGGATCAGATTCCGCCGCGGTACGCACAGGAGCTCGGCGAACGCCCCGTCGTGCCGCTCCGACAGCAGCGCCCGACCGGGGTCCAGGGTCTCGTCGCCGCCTCCGGCCTGCGGGTCGCCGATCACCGGGTGGACGACGACCTCGTTGCCGTCCTCGTCGTACCCGGCCGCGTCACAGCCCAGCACCATCGGCAGCCGGTCCGCGGGATGGCCGACACCGCGCAGCGTCCAGATGTCGTGATGGTTCAGCGCGGCCGCGACCACCCGGACCACCGTCCAGCCGGGCGGGGCCACCGGAGCGGGGACTTCGCGCAGCTCCAGCCCACCGATCGGATCGGCAGGGTCCTGGTGTACGGCGACGGCGGCGAGCATCGGTCCTCCTGGAGCGGGGCGTCATCGGATTCGGCGCACAGAGTGCGCACCGGCGCGGAGCGCGGAACACCGAGCCTTGCCGGACCCGGCATCCGGCGGCCAGCGGTCGTGCCGGAAAGCGGCACGGTCATCCGGTGAACCCGCTGCGCGCCCGCAGCAGGTGCGGTCGGGGCGCCGGACGGCGTGACCGGGACGTGTTCCACAGGGCGGCACAACGCATGGCAGCGCCGTCCGGGACGTCGTCTGCTGGATCCCGCCCGTACGGACCGACAGCCCGTCCGGCCCTCGCCCGTACACCCTGACCAGACCTGAAGGGACGGCCCGTCATGCAACTCAGCGGACTGGGATACTTCGGACTCCGAACCCGGCGCGTCGACCAATGGCGCACCTTCGTCGAGAACGTGCTCGGCCTGTCGGCACAGACCACCGAGGACGGGCTGCGGCTGCGCGCGGACGACCGGTCCTGGCGCATCGCCCTGCACGAGGCCGACACCGAGGAGTTCGGCTATGTCGGCTGGGAGGTGCCCGGACCCGCCGAACTGGCCGCGGCCGCAGCTGAACTGGCAGCCGCCGGAGTCGAAGTGACGCACGCCGACGAGCGGTTGCTGCGCGACCGCGATGTGCTCGGCCTGGTCCACGTCGCGGACCCCAACGGCGTCCGCGTCGAGATCTTCTACGGTGCCCGGACCGCCGTCACCCCGTTCGTCTCACCGACCGGCGCCCGCTTCGTCACCGGCGAACAGGGCCTCGGCCACGTGGTGTTCTCGGTCGACGACTACGCGGCCACGCTCCGGTTCTACACGGAGCTGCTCGGCTTCCGGCTCTCCGACTTCTGCGACCTCGGCCGCAAGCGCATCGCGTTCCTGCACACCAATCCGCGTCACCACTCGCTGGCCTTCGCCGGACTCGTCATCGAGCCCGAGCGCAAGCCCCGCAAGGACGTCGAGCCGGGCGAGCTGTTCCACTTCATGCTCGAGGTCGACGACCTCGACACCGTCGGCCATGCCTACGACCGCTGTCTGGACGGCGCCGCACCGGTCGCCCTGACCCTCGGCCGGCACAGCAACGACAAGATGCTCTCCTTCTACGCGATCACGCCCTCCGGCTTCGAGATCGAGTACGGCCACGGCGCGATCACCGTCGCCGACCCGTGGACCGCGACCCGCGTCGACGGCACCAGTCTGTGGGGCCACCACCGTCCGCCCGAGCCCGCTCCCGCCGTTCCCCCGGCCGCGGCCGCCCCGGAAGGAGCGAAGGCGTGAACGCTCTGAACCGCACCCCCGCGCCCTCCGTCGACGTCAGCGAGTACTTCGACATCGACCACGGCCTCGTCGATCGCGGGATCTTCAGCGACAGCGGGCTCTACCAGCAGGAACTGCGCCGTGTCTTCGCGCCCAGCTGGCTGTTCCTGGCCCACGAGTCCCAGTTCAAGAAGCCCGGCGACTTCTTCAGCACGTACATGGGTGAGGACCCGGTCATCGTGACCATGGGCAAGGACCGGCGCGTCCGGGCCTTCCTCAACGCCTGCCGGCACCGCGGTATGCGGGTCTGCCGCGCCGACGCGGGCGCCACCAAGGCGTTCACCTGCAGCTACCACGGGTGGGCGTACGACACCTCGGGCAAGCTGATCAACGTCCCCAACCGCGAGGGCTACCCGGCCGACTTCGACGAGAGTCGCTGGGGTCTGACCGAGGTCGCCCAGCTGGACACGTACAAGGGACTGATCTTCGCCACCTGGAACCCGGACGCCCCCACGCTGGCCGAGGCGCTCGGCGGCATGACCTGGTACATGGACGCCATGCTCGACCGCGACCCGGAGGGCACCGAGGTCGTCGGCGGTGTCCACAAGTGGGTGCTGGAGGGCAACTGGAAGCTGGCGGCCGAGCAGTTCTCGTCCGACTGGTACCACGTCAACATCTCGCACGCCTCCGCGCTGATGGTCATGTCTCCCACCGGCAAGGGGCCCAAGGCGGAAATCGTGCAGACCCCGGGCCGCCAGTACACCGACCCGAACGGGCACGGCGCCGGCTTCCCGACACACCCCAAGAGCCGGTTCGACGACCGGGTGGTGCACGAGTACTACGACTACGACCGGCTGCGCGAACGCCTCGGCAAGGAACGCGTCGAAGGTCCGATGACGACCGGGCACGCCAATGTCTTCCCCAACTTCTCCTATCTGCCCGTCAACGGCAGCATCCGCGTCTGGCACCCCAAGGGGCCGGACAAGATGGAGGTCTGGGCCTGGACGATCGTCGACAAGTCGATGCCCGACGAGGTCAAGAACGCCCAGCGGCTCTACAACCTTCGCACCTTCGGACCCACCGGCATCTTCGAGCAGGACGACGGCGAGAACTGGAGCGAGGTCCAGGCCACCGCACACGGATTCATGGCCGGCGGCATGACGCTCAACTACCAGATGGGCGTCGGGATGGGGGCCGAGGACGGCGTCCACCCCGGCACCACCGGTCACCTGTACTCCGACGGGGCCGCCCGTGGCTTCTACGCCCGCTGGCGCGACCTGATGAACACCCCGGCCTGGCACGAGAAGGCAGCTGAAGAACGATGAACACCACCGACCACGCAGTCCGGGTCGCCTCCGTCGGCGACATCGAGGAGGGCGAAGCCCTCCAGGTGCCCGCCGAGCGGACCGGACACAGCGACACCATCGCCGTCTTCCACGACGGCGGCGCCTACTACGCACTCGACGACACCTGCTCGCACGGCCAGGCGTCCCTCGCCGACGGCTGGATCGAGGACGGCGAGGTCGAGTGCCCGCTGCACAGCGCGCGCTTCTGCCTCAGGACCGGCGAGCCGCAGTGCATGCCCGCCACGCTCGCCGCCCGGACCCACAAGGTCGAGGTGCGCGAGGGCGAGATCTGGCTGCACCCCGGTCAGGAGCCCACCGCATGAAGAGGATCGCCCTGGTGGGCGCGGGCATCTCCGCCGTCTCCACCTGCGACGCGCTGCGCTCCGGCGGCTACGACGGCGAGATCGTCCTGCTGAGCAACGAGGAGGGCGT
Organism: Streptomyces sp. NPDC057486; assembly: GCF_042802415.1. Taxonomy (NCBI): domain Bacteria; kingdom Bacillati; phylum Actinomycetota; class Actinomycetes; order Kitasatosporales; family Streptomycetaceae; genus Streptomyces; species Streptomyces sp. NPDC057486. Next base: position 72,918 of record NZ_JBHVEE010000012.1, read on the forward strand.
CCCGTACGACCGTCCACCGCTCAGCAAGGACGTCCTGCTCGGCAGGGCCACCGTCCGCGACGATGTGGCGCTGCGACCGGCCGACTGGTACGAGAAGCAGCGCATCGAGCTGCGGCCCGGAACCGCCGTGACGGCGCTGCGCCCCGACGAGGGCGTACTGGAGCTGGCCGACGGCACCGAGCTGACGGCCGACCGGATCGTCCTCGCCACCGGCGGCACCGCCCGCACCCTGCCGGTGTCGGGCGCCGACGACCCCGCCGTGCACACCCTGCGTACGTGGACCGAGGCCGAACTCCTGCGTACCCGGCTCACCCCGGGGGCCCGGATCGCCGTCATCGGTGCCGGTCTCATCGGCGCCGAGACCGCAGCGGTCGCGGCCGGGCTGGGCTGCCGGGTCACGCTCATCGATCCGGTGCCCGTGCCGCTGACCACCGTCGTCGGACCCGACATCGCCGGTGCGCTGCACGACCGGCACCGCACCGAGGGCATCGAGGTCGTCACGGGCGGCGTCGAGCGCATCGACCGGGCACCCGGCGCCGACGAGGTCACCGTCACCGTGGGCGGCCACGCCTCGCCGATCAGCGCCGACACGGTCGTCGTCGGCATCGGGATCCGGCCGGACATCTCGCTCGCCGAGGCCGCCGGGCTCACCGTCGACAACGGCATCGTCGTGGACGCCACCCAGCGCACCTCGCACCCGCGGGTCTACGCGGTCGGGGACGTCGCGCGCCGGGCGGACCACCCGGTGCGGCACGAGCACTGGGACGCCGCGCAGCACGGCGGGCGGGCCGCGGCCGCCGCACTGCTCGGGGCGAACACACCGGCCGAACCGGCCTCGTGGTTCTGGTCCGACCGCTACGGCAGCCGCCTGGAGGCGGTCGGCTCGATGGCCGACGCCGAGGAGACCGTACGCCGCGGCGAGGTGCGGTCCGGTGCGTTCACCGTGTTCGGGCTGAACGCGGGACGGGTGGTCGCCGCCGCGGCGATCGACCGGCCCAAGGACATCAAGGCCGCGCAGCGGCTGATCGCCCGCGCCGTCGCGGTCACCCCGCAACGGCTGGCCGACGAGTCCGCGGAGCTGCGCGCCCTGCTGCGCGGCTGACCGCGGTCACGACCGCTCACCCGCCGTCCGGAAGGTCGGCCGCATCCCCTGCCGGGACCGTGCCACGGACCGGCACACCCGCTCCCCGCACCCGCCGCCGTGCGATGGGATAGCCGACGCAGCGCGGCCCGCAAGGAGGATCCATGAGCATCCACACCCAGGACTCCGCCGCCGCCCCCACCGGTGGTGCGGCACTGGACGACATGCTGCTCCACTTCGAGGTGCAGCGCTTCTACACGCTGGAAGCCCATCTGCTCGACCAGCACCGCTATGCCGACTGGCTGGAACTGCTCGCCGACGACCTGCACTACTGGGCGCCGGTACGCACCAACCGGCTCCGGCGCCAGCAGTCGCTCGCCGACGGCGCCCCGGGCGAAGTCGCCATCTTCGACGAGACCAGGGCCAGCCTCGCCTGGCGCATCCGGCGCTTCGACTCCGGGATGGCCTGGGCCGAGGACCCGCCGTCGCGCACCCGGCACCTGATCACCAACGTCGCCGTGCGCCCGGGCGAGGAGCCCGGAAGCTATGTCGCCGAGTCCGACTTCCTCGTCTACCGCAACCGGCTGGAACGCGAGGTCGACCTGTACGCGGGCGGCCGCACGGACCTGCTGCGCCGTGGCGAGGACGGCTCACTGCTGATCGCCCGCCGCCACATCCTGCTCGACCAGAACGTGCTGCTCGCCAAGAACATCAGCACGTTCCTCTGACCGCTCGCCCCCTCCCACCCCCGTACCACCCCGGCAGGCCGCACCCCGCCCGCCCCCGCATCCCCGTGGAGTTCCCGTGACGACTGTCCGTGCACACGACGCCGTACATCCCGAGATCACCGAACGCACCGTCCAGACCTCCCTGGGCACGATCTCGGTCAGCGAGGCCGGGCAGGGCCCCGTACTGGTGATGCTGCACGGCGGCGGGCCGGGAGCCGGCGGTCTCGCCAACTACCGGCAGAACCTCGCCGCGCTCACCCCGCACTACCGCGTCGTCCTGCCCGACCAGCCGGGCTTCGGCGGCAGCTACCGGCCGTCCGAGGAAGACCTGGACGCGCGCTCCATCACCGAGATCACCGTGGACGCGCTCCTGCAGACCCTCGACGCCCTCGGCATCGAGCGGTTCCACCTGCTGGGCAACAGCCTCGGTGGCGCGGCCGCGATCGCCACCGCTCTCGCGGCGCCCGCCCGTGTCGAGAAGCTGGTCCTGATGGCGCCCGGCGGCGGCTGGCTGCCGTTCGGCCCGACCCCCACCGAGGGCCAGAAGGCGATGTTCCGCTACTACAACGGTGAGGGCCCCACCGTGAAGAAGATGCGGGACTTCATCCGCGTCATGACGGCCGAGCCCAAGCGCTGGGAGGACACCGTCCAGGCCCGCTACGAGGCCTCCCTCGACCCGAGCCACATCGAGTTCTACCACCACTACAACGCGGCCTTCGGCAAGCGGCACGGCATGGACCCGCTCTGGCGCGACGTGCACCGGATCAAGGCACCGACGCTGCTGCTCTGGGGACGTGACGACCGCACGATCACGCTCGACGGTGCCCAGCTCATGCTCAAGCAGATCCGCGACGTCCAGCTGCATGTGTTCGGCGGCTGCGGCCACTGGGTTCAGTTGGAGCGGCAGGCCGAGTTCGAGCGGCTCGTCACCGACTTCCTCCAGGAGCGCTGAGCCATGGCCACACCGGCACAGTCCACCACCCCGGAAACGGCCGCCCGCTGGCTCGACGGCGACGTCGCCCTGATCACCGGCGGCGCCAACGGCCTCGGTCGGGCCATCGCGCTGCGGTACCTCGCCGAAGGCGCACGCGTCGCGGTGCTCGACCGGGACGCCGAGCAACTGGCGGCCCTGGTCGAGGCCGCGGGCGCGCACGCCAACCGGGTGCTCACCGTCACCGGTGACGTACGCTCGACGAAGGACCTGCACGCGGCGGTCGCCGGAGCCGTCGAGCGGTTCGGGAAGCTCGACATCCTGGTGCCCAACGCCGGGATCTGGGACTACCACCGCAGTCTCACCCGGCTGACCGGCGAGGAACTGGCAGAGGCGTTCGACGAAGTCTTCGCCGTCAACGTCAAGGGCTATCTGCTCGCCGTGGAGGCAGCCTGGCGCGAGCTGGTCGCGACCCGAGGCAGCATCATCATGACCCTGTCCAACTCCTCCTTCCACACCAACGGCGGCGGTCCCGTCTACACGGCGAGCAAGCACGCCTGCCTCGGTCTGGTACGGGAGTTCGCGTACGAACTCGCCCCCAAGGTCCGGGTCAACGGTGTCGCCTGCGGCGGCATGCGCACCCAGCTGCGCGGCCCGGAGAGTCTCGGACTGGACGAGCGCAGGATCGAGGCGTCGTTCGCCCGTGCCGAGGCCGCCGGCGCACGTCCGCACGTGCCGCTGTACGACGCGAGCGTGGAACCGGAGGACTTCACCGGGACGTACGTTCTCCTGGCTTCACGCCGCAACAGCGGCAACATCACCGGCGCCGTGGTCCCCGTGGACGGCGGCATAGCCGTACGCGGATTCCGCACCGCTGCCGGCGGCGCCGATCTCTGACCGGCCGCCGCACCGCTCTCCCCCTTCACGCCCCGCCGACAGCCACCGAAGGAGCCGCTCGGGTCATGGTCGACATCAGTCCTGCTGCCGCCGTGCAGCGCAGAGCACGGTACGACTCAGCCGCCCCGGCCCTCGTCTACGAGGACCGGACCATCACGGCGGGCGAACTCGCCGCGACCACCAGCTGGCTCGCCGCCGGGCTCGCCGCCCGTGGTCTGCGACGCGGCGACCGGGTGGCATTCCTGGGTCTCAACAGCGCCACGCTGCTCGAAACCCTGCTGGCCGCCAGTCACCTCGGCGCGGTCTTCGTACCGGTCAACCATCGGCTGGCCGCCGACGAGGTGCGGCACATCCTCACCGACTCGGGCGCCCATACGCTGATCGCCGAGGAGAGCCACCGGTCCTTGGCGGAGTCGATCCTCGCCGAGGTCCCCGTCCGCCGGCCCGTGCTCGTCGACACCGATCCGTCCTGCCCCGCAGCCCCTGCCCCGCCCGCGGTGTGGACCCCGCTGTCCGAGGTGCTGTCCACCGACGCGACGCAGCCGGAGGCCGTGACGGTGGGGGAGGACGACCTGGCCGCCCTCATGTACACGTCCGGGACCACCGGCCGCCCCAAGGGCGTCATGCTCACCCACGGCAATCTGTGGTGGAACGCGGTGAACGTCGACACCATGGTCGACACCCGTCCCGGCGACGTGAACCTGGCCGTCGCCCCGCTCTTCCACATCGGCGGGCTCAACGCCCTCACACTGCGCACCCTGACCCGCGGCGGCGTCGTCGTCGTACGCCGCTCCTTCGACCCCGAGCAGTGTCTGGCCGACCTGGTGGCGCACCGGGTCACCAGCATCTTCGCGGTCCCCGCCATGTTCGCGGCGCTCACCCGTGCCCCTGGGTTCCGGGAAGCCGATCTGTCCGCGCTGCGCGCGGTGATCGTGGCGGGCGCCGCCGTACCTCCCCAGCTCATCCGGGACTACGCGGAGTCGCACGGGGTGCTGCTGCAGCAGGCGTGGGGGCTCACCGAGACGGCACCGTTCGCCACATATCTGCCGGCCGCGCGCACCCTGGAGAAGGCCGGTTCGGCCGGTCTTCCGATGCCGTACACCGAGGTCTGCCTGATGGTCCCCGGTGGGGGCGGCGTCGTCGACGAGCCCCATGTGCGCGGTGAGATCTGCGTGCGCGGTCCCAACGTCGTCGCCGGCTACTGGAACAACCAGCAGGCGACCCGGGAGGCTTTCGACGACGCGGGCTGGTTCCACAGCGGAGACATCGGCTATCGCGACGAGGACGGCCACTACTACGTCGTCGACCGGCTCAAGGACATGATCATCAGCGGCGGGGAGAACGTCTATCCCGCCGAGGTCGAGCGGGTCCTGAGCTCCTTCCCCGGAGTCCACGAGGTGGCGGTCGTCGGCATCCCCGACCCGAAGTGGGGCGAGACCGTCGTCGCCGTACTCACCTGCGAGCCGGGGGTCGAGCCGACGCTCCAGGAAGTACGCGACTTCGGTTCCGGCCGGCTCGCCCGCTACAAGCTGCCCACGCGGGTGGTCCTCGCCCCCGAACTGCCGCGCAACGCAAGCGGCAAGCTGGTCAAGGGCCAGGTACGGGACATCGTCACCCACCGGGCCGGGCCGACCGGCGCCTGATCCGTCCCCCGGCACCCACCGACCGGCCCGGACCCCTCCTCCCCCGGGCCACGGCCCGCCCGTCTCCCCCGACCGAGGGACGGGCGGGCAACTCCCCCGGCCCGGGGCCGTCCCGGGCCCGCCGCACGCCGGGATCCCCCCACCACGAAGGGTCGCGCCCATGACACTCACCACCGTCGGCCACCGCCCGCTGCCCGTACCGGCGCTCCCCGGTCACATCGCCGGATGGTCACTGCGCCCCACCGGGTCCGAGCCCGTTTCCGACACCGCCCCGTTCGGCCCGGCCCCGGCAGGCACCGTCCGCGCGTACACCGCGAGCACCGGCCACGACGAGCCGCCGGTCGCGCGCGTGACGATCCATCGGGTGCTGCACCATCCGCTGCGCGGCTGCTACCCGGTAGGCGCACACGATCTGCTGCTGGAACTGGTCACCACGGAGCCGCAGCCCCCGTCGGCCGCCGACGGCCCGGACACCACCGCGCTGCTCGCCTCCCTGGTCGCCGCCCTCTTCGCCGCGGATCCGTCCTGCCGCCGCATCATGACGGCGCCCGCCGACGAGGACACCGCTGCTCAGGAGCAGTACGCCGCCGGGGGCTTCCGCCCGGTGGCCGAGGCCGATGTGCGCGGAGGAACCGTGCTCCTGATGGTCGTCGAACCTGCCCAGGTCACCACCATCGCCACGGCTCTGTCCGACATGCCGCACTGACACGCCACGTCCGCAAAGCAGTACTGCCCCTGCTGCCGGCGGCTCCTCCTCGCCGTCGCCGCGCCCCCTGACGGCCACGCCGCCGGAGATGACGCCCTTCGGCGACGACCCGAGGATGCATCCGTACGTCCCGGACGGCGTCCGGGCGCGGTCGGCCGTGCCGGCTGAGGTGCACTGCCGCACGAGCGCCGGTCCGGCGTTCCACCAGGGCGTGTGTCGGAAGTCCCGCCGTCCGCCCGAAGGGCGGGCCCGGCGGCATCCGGTGCGTGCGATCGCAAGGCGGAGGGCCGTCCTCGTACCGGACGTACTCGGGCGGGCCCGACAACGCAGCGAGCGTGCGTGCCGGGCGTCGCGGGGCGGGCGGCACTTCCGACACACGCCCCAGGGCGCGGCGCGCTCAAGAAGTCGGGCACCACCCCGGTCTCTATCATGGGCAGGGAGAGGCCTGGGACGAGGTGGTGCCGGTGCGCGTGCCCAAGGATTCCGGGGGCCTCGACGCAGGGTCGGGAGGCCCTTTGTCGGGGGCGTGCACGGCCATCGCATACGTGGCGGACAACGGCGCGATCATCCTGTGGAGCCCGCAGGCGGAAGCACTTCTTGGATACCCCGCGGAAGACGTCTGCGGAAAGCCGGCGGTGGATCTGCTGACCGCCCGGGCGGACCGGGAAACGGCAGTGGCTGCCCAGGCACGGCATACGGCCGGGCAGAGCTGGGACGGCGTACTGGGCATGAGGCACCGCGACGGGCACGAGGTGTCGGTGGCGGTGCGCGTGCGGCCGCTGCTCAGCAAGGAGGGCCGGGCCGGCTGGTCCGTCAGGGCCGCCGACGCGCGGGCGGTGGAGCGGGAGGAGGTCGACCGCGCGATCCTGGAGGCGCTCTTCAGCCAGTCCCCGATCCCGGTGACCGTCATGGACACCGAGCTGCGGTACCTGTGGGTGAACGCCGCGACGGAGCGCGTGACCGGCCTGCCCGCCGAACGGCTCATCGGCCGTCGCATCGGCGATGACTCACCGGACTCGGCCCCGACGATCGACCGGGTCCTGAGCCGGGTGCGGGACACCGGCGAGCCGGTGGTCGACTTCCAGGTGCACAGCCGGCTTGCGTCCGATCCGGACCGCGACCACGTGTTTTCCGCCTCCTCCTTCCGGCTGACAGACCCGGCCGACCGCGTCCTGGGCATGTGCCAGATGTACGTCGACATCACCGACGGCTATCAGGCCCAGCAGCGGCTGGCGCTGCTGACCGAGGCCGGCGTGCGCATCGGCACCACGCTGGACGTGAAGCGCACGGCGCAGGAACTGGCCGACGCGGCAGTTCCCGGACTCGCGGACTTCGTCGCCATCGACCTGCTGGAGGCAACGGTGCGGGGCGAGGAACCGGCCCCCGGGCCGGTGGCAGGAGGGGTGCGTGCGCGCCGATCGGGACTCCGCTCCATCCGCGACCACGCCCCGGAGGCCGTGTTCGTGGTGGGCGAGGCAGTGGCGTTCCACCCGGGCACTCCACAGGTCCGGAGCCTGGCCACCGGGCAATCGGTCCTGGTGCGGAAACTGGACCCCGACGAGTGGTTCGTCCATGACACCCGGCGGGCCGAGAAGATCCGCAGGTTCCGTTTCCACTCGTACATGGTGGTGCCGCTGCGGGCTCGCGGCATCACGCTGGGCGTTGCCACCTTCGGCCGCAACCGGGATCCTCGGCCCTACGACGAAGGGGACCTGTCCCTCGCCGAGGACTTCTCGTCCCGCGCCGCGGTATGCATCGACAACGCCCGCCGCTACACCCGCGAGCACAACACCGCCCTGGCCCTGCAGCACAGCCTGCTGCCGCACGATCTACCCGATTTCCCCGCCGTCGAGACCGCCCACCGGTATCTGCCGGCCGCCGCGCACGCCGGAGCGGGCGGGGACTGGTTCGACGTCCTGCCCCTGTCGGGAGCCCGCGTCGCCCTGGTCGTCGGAGACGTCACCGGCCACGGCCTGCACGCGGCGGCCGTCATGGGGCGGCTGCGCACCGCCGTCCATACACTGGCCGACCTCGACCTCCCTCCCGACGAGGTCCTCACCCAGCTCGACGACCTCGTCATCCGTCTCATCGAGGAGGATCCCGACTGCGAGGGCGCCACGTGTCTGTACTCCGTCTACGACCCCGTCTCGCGCATCTGCGCGTTCGCGCGCGCCGGTCATCCGCCACCCGTCCTGGTGCAGCCCGACGGCGCGGTGGAGATCCTCGACGACATCCCGCCCGGACCGCCCCTGGGGCTGGGCGGTCTCCCCTTCGAAACCGCTGAACGCCGTCTCGCGGACAGCTCTGTCCTGGCGCTCTACACGGACGGCCTCATCGAAGCACCCGGCCGGGATGTCGACGCCGGGCTCGACCGGCTGTCCCGCACCATGGCCGGCCCCACCCGACCGCTCGAACAGCTCTGCGATGCCGTAGTGGCCTCCCTGCTGTCGGAGCACCGATCCGATGACGCTGCCCTGCTGCTTGCCCGCACCCGTGTGCTGGAAGCGGGCCGGGTCGTCTCCTGGGAACTGCCGGTCGACCCCGCGGAGGTCGCCCACGCCCGCAACCTCACTACCCGTCAGCTCGCCACGTGGGGCTTGGAACCACTCACTTTCACCACCGAGCTGATGGTCAGTGAGCTGGTCACCAACGCCATCAGGCACGCGCACGGCCCCATCGCCCTGCGTCTCATCCGCGCCGCAGCCCTCATCTGCGAAGTCTCCGACGGCAGCCTCAGCGCCCCGCATCTGCGCCGCGCACGCACCGGGGACGAGGGCGGCCGCGGCCTGTTCCTGGTGGCCCAGCTCGCCTCCCGTTGGGGCGCCCGCTACGACCGCGACGGCAAGACCATATGGGCCGAGCAGGCTCTTTCTCCTGTCGAAGCGCCGGCTCCGGCGTTGTGACGCTCCGGCAGAGGCCTCCGTGAGCCGACCGTGCATCGGCGCCACGGACGAACCCACCGCGTCGTTGCCACGCACTCCTGCGCACAGGTGTTCACAGGGATGGGGCTAGTCTGTCCGTCGTACCGGACACGGGGTGCCCCACCCGAGGGCTGAGATCACACCCGTCGAACCTGAACCAGTTCGTACTGGCGGAGGGATGTCTTCCATGCCTTTGACGCATGTTTCCGGCGGGCTGCCCGCCGACGGCCGGCAGACCGTCTTCGACGGGCGGATGCCGGCGGCCCCCGGCGACCTCCGCGTCGAGACGCACGGCATCGAGCCGGTCCCCGAGAGCAACCGCTACGGCGGTCCCGGGCGCCTGTTCACCGTGTGGTTCGCTCCCAACCTGACCATGACCGGTGTGTTCACCGGCACTGTCGGCATCGCCCTCGGCCTGGACTTCGCCACCGCGCTCGTCGCCGTCGTGCTGGGCACCGTGCTCGGCGCGGTGCCCACCGCCTACCTGGGTACCTGGGGGAGCCAGACCGGCGCCGGGCAACTGCCGCTGGCCCGGCTCGCCTTCGGCCGGGCCGTCACGGTACCCGGCATTCTGCAGTGGCTGTCCTCGGTCGCCTGGGACGCGCTGATCGGGCTGTTCGGCGGGGACGCGCTCGCGCGACTGTGCGGCTGGCCGTTCTGGCTCGGCGTCCTGGCCATGATGGTGGCCCAAGGCGCCCTCGGTGTGCTGGGCTACGAGGCCATCCACCGGCTTCAGATCGTCATGACCTTCGTGCTCGCGGCCGCGTTCGCACTGATCGCCTGGCGGTTGCTCGACGGTGTCCACCCGGTCGGCTCGGGCACCGCCCACGGCGCCGACCAGGCCGGCGCGTTCGTCCTGACCAGTACCATCGCGCTGAGCCTGACTCTGTCCTGGGCTCCGTACGCCAGCGACTTCAGCCGCTATCTGCCACGCACCGCCTCACGCCCACGCATGTTCTGGTTCACGCTGCTGGGCCTTGTGGTGTCCTTCGTGGCGGTACAGGCCCTCGGGTTGTTGGGCGCGTCCGTACTGACGGACCAGACCGCCGCGGGTGTGGACAAGCTGCTGGGCGGTGGCGCGCTGGGTGCGTTCGGACTGCTCGCCGTGGCACTGGCGGCCCTCTGCAGCAACGCCATGAACGACTACAGCGGTTCCTTGGCCCTGCAGACCGTCGGAGTGCGCCTCCCGCGCCCGGCGGCCGCCGCCCTCGCCGCCGTGCTCGGCTTCCCCCTGGTGCTGTGGATGCACGCTGCCGACACCACTGCCCGCTTCCAGAACGTGCTGCTGTTCGTCGGTTACTGGATTCCCGGGTTCGTGGCGATCGTCATCGTCGACTGGCTCGCACGGGCCCGAGCACGGGGCGGCGCCGCGATCGACCTCGCCGCCGAGACCGCCCGGCCGCAGTCCGGATGGGCCCCGTTGCTGGCCTTCGCCGTCGCCTTCGCCGCGGCCGTGCCGTTCATGGACACCAGTCTGTACGTGGGTCCGGTGGCGGCCGCCCTGCACGGCGCCGACCTCTCGTACTACGTGGCGTTCCTCGTCGCGCTCGCCGTCTACGCGCCGCTGCGGCTGCGCCCCCGCCCGCAGGACTGACCTGCCGCCGGCCCCGGCGTCCGAACACCCCCTCCCCTCCCCCCCACGGAGCGATATCCCATGCCCCCGACATCCGCCGATCACACCGCCTTCGCCCCGCAGGCCCTCGCCCGCGTCCGGGCGGACTCCCCTCTGGTTCAGTGCCTGACCAACTCGGTGGTCACGGGCTTCACCGCCAACGTCCTGCTGGCGCTGGGCGCCTCACCGGCCATGGTCGACATTCCGCAGGAGGCCGGCCCGTTCGCCCGGATCGCCTCGGGTGTCCTGATCAATCTCGGCACCCCGCATGCGGAGCAGCGCTCCGCCATGGTCGAGGCCGCGCGGGCAGCGACGTCGGCCGGTACCCCGTGGGTCCTCGACCCGGTGGCGGTCGGCGCGCTACCGGTGCGCACCGCGCTGGCACGCGAGCTCCTGGAGCTGCGACCGACGGTGATCCGGGGCAACGCGTCCGAGATCATCGCGCTCGCGGGCGCGTGCGACGGCGGCCGCGGCGTGGACTCCTCCCACGGCGTCGAGGCCGCCGAGGAATCAGCACGCGAGCTGGCCCGTACAGCCGACTGTGTGGTCGCCGTCTCCGGACCCGTGGACTTCGTCACCGACGGGGTTCGCAGCGCCCGGATCGCCAACGGGGACGCCCTGTTGACCCGGGTGACAGGTGGCGGCTGCGCGCTGGGTGCGGTGATGGCAGCCTTCGCAGCAGTCGACGAGGACCGGTTCGCCGCGGTGGTGGCCGCCGTCGCCGCGTACACGGTCGCCGCCGAACCGGCCGCGAAGGAGGCCTCCGGCCCCGGCAGCTTCGCCGTCGCGTTCCTGGACGCGCTCGCCGCGCTGGGGGCAGCGGACCTCGCCGAGCGGGCGGCTCTCTCGTGACCACGACACCGGTGGATCTGTCGGTCTACCTGGTTACGGACACGGCCCAGTGCACGGCCCGCGGCCGGAGCGTGGCCGACACCGTCGCCCTGGCAGTGGCCGGAGGCGTCACTGCCGTGCAGATCCGGGAGAAGCACGCCACCGGGAGGGGGTTCCTGCGTACGGTGCTGGAGGTGGCCGACGTCCTGCCCGAACGAGTGACGCTGATCGTCAACGACCGGGTGGACGTGTACCTGGCGGCCCGAGCCGCCGGCGCACGCGTGACGGGGGTTCACGTCGGCCAGTCGGATCTACCGCCGGCCGCCGTGCGCGACATGATCGGGGAGCACGCGGTGCTGGGCCTGAGCGCGGCCACCCCCGATCAACTGCGCGCCGCCGCCGAGGATCCGGCACGCGTCCACCACGTCGGCATCGGCGCACTGCACGCGACCCGGACCAAGGCGGACGCCCCGGCCCCACTCGGCCATGCCGGCTTCGCCCGCCTCGCCCGGCTCAGCGGCCTGCCCGCCGTGGCCATCGGCGGCGTCACCCCGGCCGACCTGCCGTTCCTGCGGGATTCAGGGGCGGCCGGAGCCGCCGCCGTCTCCGGCATCTGCGCCGCCGAGGACCCTCGCGCGTCGGCCCGCGCGTACGCCCGGGCATGGTTCGGTACCCGGAACGAGAGCCTGGCATGACCGCGTCGGCCCGCGTGCTGCCGATCGACGGATCCGGCTCCGCAACAGGAGCCTGAGTCCAGGCCGACCCGCACGAGGAATGGCACGTACGCAACCGGTCAGAAGCCGAAGGGCGCCGCGACACAAGCCCTGCGTGACGATCCACACTCCCTTCCCATCGCGCACCCTGCATGTCGGCCGAGCCACCTCCGCCCGACGTCCCCGCACGACTTGCCGCCTCGGCCGATCCGAGGCCGCGATCCGCTGTGCGGTGATCAGCCCGATGGCGGCGCACACCTTTGACAGTTGTCGACCGGTCGTCTAGTTTTAAATAGTCGACCGGTCAGCTAGTCCGGCCCCCGCTTACCCCGCAATGAAACGGAAAGCCCCATGACCACCCCCGTGAAGCTCGCAATCGTCTACTACTCCGCCACCGGCACCATCACCGATATCGCCAAGGAACTGCACGACGTCGGCATCAAGTCCGGCGCCGAGGTCCGCCTGCTCAAGGCAGCCGAGCTGGCCCCCCAGTCCGCCATCGACTCCAACCCCGCCTGGGCCGCCAACCACACCGCCACCGCCCACATCCCGGTGGCCACCCCCGAGGACGTCGAGTGGGCCGACGCCGTGATCTTCGGTACCCCCACCCGCTTCGGTAACGTCTCCTCGCAGCTCAAGCAGTTCATCGACACCCTCGGCGGCCTGTGGGCCCAGGGCAAGCTGGCCGACAAGGTCTACAGCGGCTTCGTCTCCACGGCCACCCCTCACGCCGGCCAGGAATCCACCCTGCTCGCCCTTTACAACTCCGTCCATCACTTCGGTGGCATCACCGTCACCCCCGGCTTCACCGACCCGGCCAAGTTCGTCGACGGCAACCCCTACGGCACCTCCCACGTGGACGCCCAGGGCAACAACCCCGTCGACGACACCACTCGCACGGCAGCTCGCATCCAGGCCGAACGCGTCGTGAAGATCGCCGCACAGCTCAAGGCCGCCTGACCGTCAAGGTGTGTGGTTTTTGTTGACGGGATTCGACGGCGCCTGGCTCACCCGTCAGCCAGGCGCCGTCGCTCGATCTTCGCCCGATGGCTGCCGATGCAGTGGAGGGTCGCTGCCCTCAGACGTGGAGGTCGGGCGGGAAGCCGGTCCAGCGAAGGTCGGCGGGCAGGTGGCTCATGTCGTTGTAGAAGAGCACGGATGAGGGCCGGTCGGGCGCATAGCGGATGACGGTCAGCGCGGCGTTGGCGTGGTTGATGCCCATCCAGCGCCACTTCGGGGCGTCGAGGGCAGCCCGGACGAGCCAACCGATGAGGAAGTTGTGGGTGACGACGAGTTCGTGGCGCGGCTCGTTGCCGGCGACAGGTCCGGTGAACTGCGCGAGAGCTGCCCCGGCCAGCTCCGGCCCTTTTTCGCGTTCCTCGGCTGGGAACTGGGCCAGGCGACCGAGCATGGCATCGGCCGATTCCGGCGGCAGCTCCTCGCGCTGCGGTATGTAGGGGATGTAATCGCCGGCCGGTTCGGACGGCTGCAGGGGGACACTTTCGAGCTGCTCGCAGACCAGCTGCGCCGTCTGCTCCGCACGCGCGAGCGGGCCGTGGTGGATCGCCGTGAGAGGGGCCTCACGAAGCCGCTTTCCGAGCAGGACGGCTTGGCGGCGGCCGTTGTCCGCCAACTCGCTCTCGTCCTCGGATGCCTCGCCGTGCCGCGTGAGGTAGAGGTAGCGGGCAGCTGTTGCCGTCATGGGCGAGTCCTCCGTCAAGGGTTCATGATCTTGCCAACGTCTGGACTGACGCCGGCATGCGCCGTGCGGTTGCGTCGTCTGCAGGCGCATCCTGCAGCGGCGTCTCCGTCAGCGACGCGTGCCGGTCAGCCGACCTCGGCGGGTTCGTGCTTCTCCCTCTCGGTGGTCACCGCCGCGAGCCGGGCGCCCATTTTGTGAACTCCTCCTGTGCAGGGACGTCACCGTCGCCGATGCCCGGCCGCAAACCTGGGCGTCCGGTGTCGGGTCGGTCTCGGCCTGCGCAGCCTTGCGGGCACCGCCGGCGCGACCGCGTCCGCGGTCATGGTCCGCCTCCGCCCCTGCTCGGCTCAGCCCCGGCACGCGGGTGACAGCGGCCTTGAGGTTGTCGTAGCGGACCTTGCTGCGCGGAACTCCTCTGCTATGCGGGTCTCGATGTCGAGCTGCCGGTCGCGGCGAGGGGGCTCGGGTACCCGGTCTCACGCGATCCGGTCCGATGCCATGAAGGCGCAGTCCGCCGCAGGGTGTCGGTGAATCTGCTCCGCGGCCCGAGGAAGGCATTGTCAGTGGCCGAGGTGATACTGACGTGATGAAAATGTCCTCCTCCACCGAAACCGGTTCAGCCGAGCCTTCCCTCACCTGGGTCGAGTCGATGGGAGGCCCTCTGATCGCCGTTCCGGTTTCCGCATTGGACGGATGGCGTGGCTGCACGGAGTCGGGGATGGTCATCGGCGACGGGGACGTCGCGGACGACTACGACCGCGCCTGCGAGGTGGACGGTCTGGCCGGCGTGATCGCTGTCGGCGAGGAAGGCGCGCTCGGACTTGTCTTGGCAGACCTGCCCGCAACCACCTGCTATCTGCCGGAACATCACGCCTTCGTCCGGTGGCTCGGAGCCGGCTCCGAGGCCGATCTGATCGCCGCAGCCAAGGCCGTACTCGCCGACCCCGCCATCCAGTGGGAGGAGTGCGGTGTCTGGGAGACGAACGGCCCTGTGGTGCTCATGGATTCCGTCACCGCCGGAGCCGAGCTGGACGTCGAGTACCCCAGCGGCGGAGGACTGCCGGAGCAGGCCTCCGTCCCGATACGACCGGGCCGCTGGACAGTCCGCGCCGTCCACGCTTCGCCGAACGACGACGCCCGGGTGGGGCTGGTCCATCTTCTGCCGTCCGACGGAGACTCACTCTCATCGGGACGCCCGATCAGAACGCTTCCTCGTCAAGTCGGCTGAGGAGTCCGTCGAAGAGCTGTTCCCGCACCACCTGCCCCTCGGCTGCCGCGTCGTCTCGCCGGCATTGGTCGAAACGTCAGCCGGTCGGCGGCTCGGACCCGCCTGCGGCGTCACCACGAACATCATCGCCGTCAGTCGAAGACGGGGCCGGCGGTGCGGCTGCGCTTGATCTCGTAGAAGCCCGGGGTGGAGGCGACGACGAGGGTGCCGTCCCACAGCCGTCCTGCCTGTTCGCCCTTGGGGGCGGGTGTGACGACCGGGCCGAAGAAGGCAATCTGGCCGGTGTCGGTGTCCGGGCCCGGTACGGCGATGATGGGACTGCCGACCTCCTCGCCGACAAGAGCAAGACCCTTCTGATGCGAGGCGCGCAGCAGTTCGTCGTAGGCATCCGTGTCACCGGTGTCGGCAAGGTCCACGGGCAGACCGACGTCTCGCAGTGCGGCTTCGACGGTCGGGCGGGTCCTGGGCTGCTGCTGTCGGTGGAATCGGGTGCCGAGCGCGGTGTACAGAGGCTCCAGCACCTCAGGACCGTGGGCCTGCGAGGCCGCGGTCAGGACGCGGACCGGTGCCCATGCCTGCCCCATCAGGACACGGATGCGCTCGGGCAGTTCGTCGAGGCGGCCTTCGTTGAGGACGGCCAGGCTCATCACATGCCAGGTGATGGCGACAGCCCGGGCCTTTTCGACCTCCAGCATCCAGCGGGAGGTCAGCCAGGTCCACGGACACACGGGGTCGAACCAGAAGTCGACGGGTGTGCGGGGGCGGGAGTCGTTCACGAAAGGATCCAAACGCGGTCGCGGAGCCCGCGGGACGGGCCGGGGATGGTTCAACGGTCGGTGGGCAAGTCGGTGGACGCCGTCGGGTCGGCCCACGCGGCGAGGTCGTCGCCGCTCAGCTGCTTCGGCATCTGTTCGACCAGGCGCAGGCCGTCGGCGCCGAGCACGAGGTGGGCCGGCTGATTGCCGGCGTCCAGGACCCGCAGCAGCGCCTCGGCGGCCCGGGCCGGGCACCGGTCTGCCTGCCGTTTCGGGCGTGGCGGGCGGCACGGATGGGATCGACGAGCGCTTCGTGGTCGGGGATGGTGCGCGGGACACGGGACATCGAGGGGCCGCCCCAGTCGGTGCGGAACGAACCGAACGCGACGGGTCGGGGTCTGTCAGGTGTGCCCCTCTCGCACCCGGCGACGGCCGGTGCCGGTTCTGCCGTCGACGGCTCCGGTGCGGGTGCCGGATCGGAGCAGGGGCGTGGGACGCTGCCCCTGCCGCGGATCGTGCGGACAGGCCCGGCCACGGGTGCGGCACCCGGCCCGTGTGCCGCTCCGCCGAGCCGATACGTCGGACCCTGCCACCCCGGCATGCCGCACCCGGAGCGCTCCGCGGCTGCCGGGACGGGGCCCTGCCCCCACACGGTCGAGGGACAGGCAGCAGGGGCCTGCGGCTCAGTGACCGGCGCTCTGGCCGCCGTCGACGGGGAGGATGACGCCCGTGACGAACGGGGCGTTCTCGAGGTAGACCACCGCGTCGACGATGTCGCTCACCTCACCCATCCGGCCGACCGGGTGCAGGCCGGCGAGGAACTCGTGGTGCTCCTCGGGGTGCATGGGGGTCTTGATGGTGCCCAGGGCGACGGCGTTGCTGCGGATGCCGCGGGTGGCGTACTCGATGGCCAGGGCCTTGGTGGCGGACTGCAGGCCGCCCTTGGTCAGCGAGGCGAGTACGGAGGTCACCCTGGAGTCGGCCTGGTCGGCCAGGCTGCTCGTGATCTGCACGACGTGACCGCCGCCCTGCTCGAGCATGCGCTCGACCGCGAGCTGGGTGATCCGGAAGAAGCCGTCCACGTTCACGCGGAGCACCGCGTCGTAGTCGTCCTCGGTGTAGTCGGTGAAGGGCTTCGCGATGAAGATCCCGGCGTTGTTGACCAGCGTGTCGATGCGGCCGAACCTCTCGACGCCCGCGGCGATGACGCGCTCGGCTGTAGCGCGGTCGGCGATGTCGCCCTGGATGGTGAGGACCTCCGGGTCCTGCGACTGGGGAATGTTGCGTGAGGTGGCGACGACGGCGTAGCCCAGCTTGCGGTAGGCGGCGACCAGGCCGGCGCCGATTCCCTGAGAGGCGCCGGTGATGACCGCGACCTTCTGACCCTGGCTGCTCATGATGACCTTCTTCAACGGGGTGGGGAGTCTCGTACCGGCACTAGCCGACCGGTCACCTATAAACTAGACGACCGGTCGAGAACCGTCAAAGTTCGGCGTCGCGAGTGACAGGGGCGGGGTACGCACGCCGCCGCGAATCGGCCTGTCCGCCCCCACCCCACCATCGGGCACGGCAGGGCGGGGAGCGGCGCGCCACGGGCGCACCACCCGTTCCGACGGGCCCGCGCGCTTCACCGGGGCCGGCCGATCCATCCGGGCCTCAGCGCTGTCAACCGGTACGAACTGCCGGGCGGGCGCGGATTCCGAATGCGGCACGGGGCGGGCCGGGCCGACGCGTCCACGGCCCGGGCCACGAAAGCCCGGAGTGAGCGGAGCGCGCCGGGCGTCGCGAGGGGGAGCCACATCGATTCCCCCCTGACCCGCACCTCGATGTGTGCGCGTCAGGGCGGGGCGGGGCACGACTCCCCGCCGCGGCCATGACCGGTCGGCGGGGAGCAGGGCGCGGGGACGGGATGCACAGTCAGGCAGCACCCCCGTTCCCGCCCGGGTCGTTGGGGTGCGACTGGACGGCGGTGACCACCGCGGTCATCCACGGCCAGAGGGGCAGCGTGCCGAGCACCTCCTCGTACAACTCGGCCTCGTCGGCGGCGCGCCACAGACCGACACTGCGCAGTTCACCCACCGGGCGCCACAGCCTGACCAGGTGACCGGCGGCGGCCAGTTCACCGGCCCGGACGGCTTCGGCCGCGCGACGGCGGTCGACCTCGGCCGGGTCGGTGCCCTCGGGGACGGTGGTGGTGAGCTCGACCAGGAACTCCTTCATGTACGTACCTCTCTCTGATGCAGTTGGGACTTCGGCGGCGCCGGAAACGTGCAGAAGGGGGACAGCGGCACACTCCCGCAGCTCACGGTGCTCGCCGCGGCGAGCACGACCCGGCGGACGGCCGGAATGGCCGACGCGCACCTGCGACAGGACCAGCGAGGCGGGCCAGGTACACCGTGGGCGCACGCCGGATGCCGCGGGAGCCGGTACGGCGATGCACTACCGGTTGTCCACGGCCTCGCAGTGCACGGGCCATCCGGGACGACGCCAGGGCGGCTTCCCCCTGCCGACGAGTGCAGGATAGCGGTGACTAGTCGACCGGTCTAGTAAAATATAGTCGAGCGGTCATATACTGGCATCATGGGACGGACCAGCGATGCCAAAGAGAAGATCCTCAGCGCTGCGCACTCGCTCATCGAGCTGCGCGGCTACTCGGCTCTGGGTGTGGCCGAGATCTGCAAGACGGCCGGGGTGCCCAAGGGCAGTTTCTACTACTTCTTCGAGTCCAAGGAGGCTCTCGCGCTGGCCGTGATCGACGAGCAGTGGGCCGTCCAGCAGAGCGACTGGACCCGCATCCTCAACAGCGGCGCGGAGCCACTGCAGCGGCTGCGGCAGCTGTTCGAGGAGACGGAAGCCGAGCAACGGGCCGGCCAGCAGAGCTGCGGGACCGTTTCAGGCTGCATGTTCGGGAATCTCACCCTGGAGATGAGCAACCAGACCGAAGCTGTCCGCAAGCATCTGCAGGAGATCTTCGACGCCCAGGTCGAGATGGTCGACTCGGTCATCGCCGAGGCCCTCCAGCGTGGCGACGTCACCGTCACCGACACGCGCGAAGCCGCCCGATCGGTGGTCGCGCAGCTCGAGGGCCAGGTCTTGTTCGCCAAGCTCTACAACAACACCTCCCAGCTCAGCGCCCTCTGGACGAACTGCCTGGCGCTACTGGGCGCTCGTACGGCGCAGGCCCCGGCCGACGCCTGACACGACAGCTGCAGACCTCGATCTGCGGCTGTCGTGGCCGACGGGCGGGGCAGGGGCAGCTCCGGAGAGTCCATGGGCCCGGTGGCGAACTGCCTGCCGGGCCGGGGCACGTACGGCCTCGCGCGACATGTCAGGAGCCGGACCGAGGCCCGTCCCGCGGACCGACCGGAGTTCGGATCGCCCGGAGACCCGACAAGGCAGGCATCGCCACCTCACAGGAGGAAGACACCCATCATGGTCTCGCCACTGGCCGCTCTCGGGGTCAGCACCCCGGTTCTCGCCGCGCCGATGGCCGGCGGCCCCACCACGCCCGCGCTGGTCACCGCCGCGGCCCGGGCGAACAGCCTCGGGTTTCTTGCCGGCGGCTACCGGACCGCCGACGCCCTCGCCGAGCAGATTGCCGAGGTCCGGTCCGACGGCGCGCGCTTCGGGGTCAATCTGTTTGCGCCCAACCCCGTCCCGGTCGACCCGGAGGCCTTCCGCCGCTACGCGCTCTCCATCGCTCCCGAGGCCCGAAGCCACGGCATCGACATCCTGACAACCGGAATCGTCGAGGACGACGATCACTGGTCGGACAAGATCGACCTGCTGCTGTCCGACCCGGTACCGGTCGTCAGCTTCACCTTCGCCGTCCCGGAGGCAGCGGTGATCGCCGCGCTGCGCGCCGCCGGGACGCTGGTCGTCCAGACGGTCACCTCGGCTGCGGAGGCCCGCCTGGCCGCGGAAGCCGGCGTGGATGTGCTGGCCGTGCAGGCCTCGGCGGCAGGAGGACACTCCGGCACGCTCACCCCGCAGCGCATTCCGGCGCCCGTTCCCCTGACCGACCTGTTGGGCGAGGTGCGCCAGGCAGTGCCCCTACCACTCGTCGCCGCGGGCGGAGCGGCCACCCCGGCGGACGTGACCGGGGCGCTGCGCGCCGGAGCCGCGGCGGTCATGGTCGGCACCGTCCTGCTGCGTGCCGACGAGGCCGGCACCTCACGACCCCACAAGGCCGCACTGGCCGACCCGGCGCGGCGCCGGACCGTGGTAACCCGGGCCTTCACCGGGCGTCCCGCGAGGGCACTGCGCAACGGCTTCACCGACCGCTACACCGACCTCGCCCCGGCCGGCTATCCCGCGCTGCACCACTTGACCAGCCCGATGCGCAAGGCGGCCGCCGCCGCGGACGATCCCGAACGGATCAATCTGTGGGCCGGCACGGGATACCGCCATGCCACCGCCGAGCCCGCCGGCCGGATCCTGGAGCGGCTGGCGTCCGGGCTCTGACCGGCGCACCGTGACCGACGCCCGGCACACTCCGGGCGACTCGGGCGCAGGGCAGGTCCGACGGGCGCAGCATCTCCGTCGAGCAGCCCGCGCCCCAGGAGCTCCACCGCCCGGCCGCACCCGAGCGCGCCGACCCCTCCCACAGGGAGAGTCACCGCCTTGAAGGGTGACGAATATGCGCGCATGGTCGAGGCCATACGGTCACCGGATGCTCCTCGGCAGGTTCACCACCCCTTGGGTGACCCCACCAGCCCTCGCCGACCACACCGGCCCGCAACCGACCGGGAGCCGCCACCAGGCTGCCAAGGGGACGACGCGATGCGTTCTGCACCCGAGAGTCCCGAGGCCGCCGAAACGGCGCGCCGCGCACGATTCGGCAAGCTGCCGGAGCGAATCCCCCACCGATGCGTTCGGCCGGGACGAGCAGCGTCGTGGCGGCGCAACCCCTGATAACGAAGGCCTCCTCGGCGGCGTCCAGGATCCGCTCGCGCCGCCGCGCCCTCCTACGAGCCCGTACGCGGTGGTCACGTTCCGGTGACGGCACAGGGAGGGTCTTGTATCGCAGATCACGTCAGCGTACGGTCCGTATCACCCCAGCGAACAAAGTGTTCGCTGAAGACGCATCAGGTGTTCACTCATGACTGATCGTTCGTCGCCGGACCCCTCCGCCAACGCTGCCGACACGGCCCTGGGGGCTCGCATCCGGGAGTACCGGATGATGCGGCGGATGTCGCTGCGCGCCCTGGGGGAGGCAGCCCAGGCCAGCCCCGGGTTCCTCAGTCAGCTGGAACGTGGGCAGGCGAACTCCTCCATCGGCATGCTGCGGCGGATCGCCGTGGCGCTCGGCGTCACCGTGGCCGACCTGTTCGACCAGGACAGCAGGCCCGGTCCGAGGGTGGTGCGGCGGGCCGACCGGCCGATGCTGCACACCGCTCCGGGAAGTCGCAAATTACTCATTTCACAGCGCCCGCTCAGCCATCTGGAGGTGTACGCGGGCGAGTTCGACCCGGGGGCCTCCACCGGCGACGACGCCTACACCCATGGCGACTCGCAGGAGATCCTTCTGGTGATCAGCGGTGCCGTGCGGGTCGAACTCGACGGCCGCGCCCACGACCTGGACGCCGGCGACAGCATCGAATACCGCTCCTCGGTGCCGCACCGCGTGGCCAACAACCATGAAACGCCTGCGGAAATCCTCTGGATCATCAGCCCACCGACACCGGACTGACTTCTCCCCACCACACCCCGGCCCACCCGTCGCACCCCCCTTCCCCCGGGTGTGCCGCACCCCCTCCCCTCCCCCCAGAGGCGTGCCTCGCGCGCCTTCCCGCCACCCCCTCCCCTGGCGCGCGATGCGTACCCCTGCCGCCGCGCACTCCTGTTGCGCGCGCTCCGCGCCCTCATCCCCCTCTGGTGCCTTCACCGTTCCTTCTTGGAGTCAGTAATGCCCGGAATATCCCGCAACATCCTTAGGTGTACCGCTGCCGCCGGTGCCCTGCTGCTGTCCCTCACCGGCTGCGCCGGCACCGGCCCCGCCGCGGCCGACGTCGACCTGGGCCCCGGTCCGGCCGTGGCCGGCAAGGTCAAGAAGGGCGCGCTCGACGGCGTCACCCTCACCTTCGCCTCCTACGGCGGCATCTACCAGGACGGCCAGGAGGCCGCGGCCGTCAAGCCGTTCGCCACGAACTCGGGGGCCAAGGTGCTCTCCGACGGTCCCACCGACTACACCAAG
Organism: Streptomyces sp. NPDC057486; assembly: GCF_042802415.1. Classification (NCBI taxonomy): domain Bacteria; kingdom Bacillati; phylum Actinomycetota; class Actinomycetes; order Kitasatosporales; family Streptomycetaceae; genus Streptomyces; species Streptomyces sp. NPDC057486. The sequence continues at coordinate 94,862 of NZ_JBHVEE010000012.1, forward strand.
GTCAAGGCCCAGGTCGATGCCAAGAACGTCACCTGGGACGTGGTGGACGCCGACACCCTCTGGGCCGAGCGTCAGTGCGGCAAGCTGTTCATGCCGCTCGACAGCGACATCGTCGACACCTCCAAGCTCCCCAAGGGCATGGAGGGCAAGTGCTCCGTGCCGGCCATGAGCTACGGCGTGGTCCTGATGTACGACAAGAAGAAGTTCGGCGACAACCCGCCGAAGGACTGGGCGGACTTCCTCGACACGGCCAAGTACCCGGGCAAGCGCGCGATACCCGGCTTCGCGTCGGACGCGGCCCCGGGTGCGCTGGAGGCGGCGCTGATCGCCGACGGGGTCGCTCCCGACCAGCTGTACCCGCTGGACGTCGACCGGGCCCTGAAGAAGTTGACCGGCGTCCGCTCCTCGCTGGTCTTCTGGGACACCGGTGCCCGCTCCCAGCAGTTGCTGGAGTCCGGCGAGGTCTCCATGGCCATGGTGTGGTCGGGCCGCGCCTACTCCGCGGTCAAGAACGGCGCCCAATTCGCGCCGCAATGGAACCAGTTCCTGCCGGTCTCCGACTCCCTCGCCGTTCCCGTCGGCGCGAAGAACCCCAAGGCCGCCATGGCGCTGATCAACTACTACCTGGGCGCCACCCAGCAGACCAAGCTCACCGAACTGACCTCCTACTCGCCGATCAACTCCGACGCCAAGCCCAGGCTCGACGAGCTCGCCTCGCAGTACGTGACCACCGGCCCCGAGCGGGAGGCCCAGGCGCTCAAGATCGACAACGCCTGGTGGGCGAAGAACCAGGAGCAGATCATCCAGAAGTGGTCCGACTGGCTGGCGCGGTAACCCATGACCGCCCTGATCGAGATCGCCTCCCCGGCCACCGGCGGCCGGCCCCGCAAGGGCGCCGACGGCCGGTGGGGGTGGCTGCTGCTGCCCGCGGTGGTCCTGCTCGCCGTGCTCTTCCTGGTGCCGCTGGGTCTGATGGCCTGGCGCAGCGTCACCGAGCCGACGCCCGGCTGGGGCAACTACTCCTGGTTCCTCACCAGCGACGTCGCCCTCGCCACGCTGGTCCGCACGCTGACCGTCGGCGCCGTCGTCACACTGGTGACGCTGGTGCTCTCCTACCCGTACGCCTACCTGATGACCGTGGTCGGCGCCCGCGCGCGGATCTGGCTCACCCTGCTGGTGCTGCTGCCGTTCTGGACCAGCCTGATGGTGCGCACCTTCGCCTGGGTGGTGCTGCTCCAGGACAGCGGCGTGGTCAACCAGCTCCTCGGCACCGTCGGGCTGGGCCCGCTGCAGCTGATCCGCACGCCCTCCGGAGTGGTGATCGGCATGTCCCAGGTGCTGATGCCCTTCATGGTGCTGCCGCTGTACGCGGTGATGAGCGGCATCGACCGCCGGCTGCTGGACGCCGCGCAGGGCATGGGCGCACGCCCGGCCGTCGCGTTCCTGCGGGTCTTCGTGCCGCTGTCGCTGCCCGGCGTCGGCGCAGGCGCGCTGACCGTGTTCATCACCTCGCTCGGCTTCTACGTCACCCCGGCGCTGCTGGGCTCGCCCGACCAGGCGCTGATCTCGCAGCAGATCTTCACCCAGGTCAGTGGGCTGCTGGCATGGGGCCGCGGCGGAGCGATGGGCGTGGTGCTGCTGGCGGTGACGCTGGTCCTGCTGGGACTGGTCGGCGTCGTCCTGCGATTCACCCGTAACCGCGGAGGTGCCCGATGAGGACCGGACCCGCACGGATCGCGCTCTGGACGTTCAGCGCCCTGGTGGGCTGCTGGCTCATCGCGCCGACGCTGGTGGTGATCCCGCTCAGCTTCACCGACAAGGCGTCCCTGGTGTTCCCGCCGAGCGGCTGGTCCACCCGCTGGTACACCAACTTCTTCACCGACCCCCGGTGGATCGACGCGCTGCTCTCGTCGCTCCAAGTCGGCGCCCTGGTCGCGCTGGTGGCCACTGTTCTGGGCACCGCCGCCGCGATCGCGCTCACCCGGTCCGGCTCGCGCTGGGTGAAGGGGTCGTACGGGCTGCTGCTGGCCCCCATGATCGTGCCGACCGTGGTGGTGGCCATCGGCGTGTATGCGCTTTTCCTCCAGTACAACCTGCTGGGCACCCTGCTCGGCTTCGTCACCGCCCACACGGTGCTTGCCCTGCCGTTCGTGATCATCCCGGTGACGGCGAGCATGCGCGGCTTCGACCGGCGGCTGGAGGACGCCGCGCTGATCTGCGGCGCCAACCGGTGGGGCGCCATCCGGCAGGTGACCCTGCCTCAGATCGCCCCCGGAGTCGTCTCCGGCGCCTTGTTCGCCTTCGTCACCAGTTTCGACGAGGTCGTCGTCTCGCTGTTCATCCAGAGCCCCTACCTGCAGACCCTGCCGGTCAAGATGTTCGCCAGCGTGACCCGGGACACCGACCCCACCATCGCCGCGGCCGCCACTTTGATCATCGTCTTCACCACGGTGCTCGTGCTGGCCGCCACCTTCGCCACCGCCAGGAGGAACCGTGTCCGCTGAGTCCAGCCTCATCAAGGCGCGCGGAGCCCGCATCGAACTGGCGCAGGTGCGCAAGGAGTACGCGGACTCCGTCGCCGTCGACGACGTCTCCCTGGTCATCGAACCGGGCGAGTTCATGACCCTGCTGGGCCCCAGCGGCTCCGGCAAGACCACCACCCTCAACATCATCGCCGGTTTCACCACCGCCACCTCGGGCACGCTGACCATCGGCGGCAAGCAGATGCAGGACCTGCCGCCGCACCGGCGCGACATCGGCATGGTCTTCCAGCACTATGCGCTCTTCCCCCACATGACCGTGGCGGAGAACGTCGCCTTCCCGCTCAAGCAGCGCAAGGTGCCCAAGGCCCGCCGCACCGAGATGGTCGAAGCGGCCCTTCAGACCGTGCGGCTCGGCGGCTACGGCCACCGCAGGCCGCGCGAACTCTCCGGCGGCCAGCAGCAGCGGGTCGCCCTGGCCCGGGCCGTGGTGTACGAGCCGAGCGTGCTGCTGATGGACGAGCCGCTCGGCGCGCTCGACAAGAAGCTGCGCGAATCCCTCCAGTTGGAGATCAAACGGGTGCACCAGGAGGTCGGCTCCACCTTCGTCTTCGTCACCCACGACCAGGAGGAGGCGCTCGTCCTGTCGGACCGCATCGCCGTCTTCGACGACGGGGGTATTCAGCAGATCGGCACCGGGAGCGAACTCTACGAAAAGCCCCGCAGCCTCTTCGTGGCCGAGTTCCTCGGCGAGTCCTCCGTCATCCGGGGACGCGTCGAGCCGGACGGCGACGACTCCCTCCTGCGGGTCGGCGACCGCACCGTAGGCGCACTCGGCCGGCCGACGGAGGACGGCACGGCCGCCGTCGTGGTCCGCCCCGAGCACCTGCGAGTGCAACCGGCCGCGGCGCCGGTGGCCTCCGGGGTCAACGCGCTTCCCGCCCGGGTCACCCAGGAGATCTACCTGGGCTCCGGCCGCAAGCTCGAACTCGCCCTGCCCGACGGCACCATGCTGCTCGCCCGCGAGCAGGCCGACCGGCTGTCCGGCGTCCGCCGCGGTGACGAGGTCACCGTGGTCTGGGACGTCGAACGAGGCGTCCTGCTCGACGACACGACCGGCACCACCCACCCACCCACTTCCGGTGACCGGATCCCGGTCGCCGCCGCGGAAATGAGCGGACGATGAGCACGACCACTACGGGCGGCACTCCCGCCACCAGCCCCACCTTCGTCAACGGCGCCGTCTCCTTCTGGTACCGGGAGGGCGGCGTCCCCGCCCGCCGCCCGGCCCTGCCCGGCGATCTGGACGTGGACGTCGCGCTCGTCGGCGGCGGCTACACCTCCCTGTGGACCGCGTACTACCTCAAGCAGGCCCAGCCCGACCTCAGGATCGCCGTCCTGGAGAAGGAGTTCGCCGGTTTCGGCGCCTCCGGCCGCAACGGCGGCTGGCTCAGCGCCGAGCCGCCCGGCCAGATGCGCCGCTACGCCGCGTCGCACGGCCGGGAGCCGGCCGTCGCCCTGCAGCGCGAGATGTTCTCCTCCGTCGACGAGGTCATCCGGGTCGCCGCCGAGGAAGGCATCGAGGCCGACATCCAGAAGGACGGTCTGCTGCACGTCGCCACCAACGCCGCGCAGGAGCGGCGGCTGCGCGAAGGGCTGCCGACGCTGCGCGCCGAGGGCTGGGGCGACGACGACCTGGTCGAACTCGACGCGGACCGGCTCGCCGAGCGGGTCCGCGTGGCCGGCGCCCGCTACGCCCAGTGGAGCCCGCACTGCGCCCGCATCCAGCCCGCCAAGCTGGTGCGGGGCCTGGCCGACGTGGTCGAGCGGATGGGCGTGGCCATCTACGAGGGCACCGAGGTCACCGAGATCCGCCCGCACGAGGCGGTCACCCCGCACGGCACCGTCAAGGCGACGTACGTCATCCGGGCGCTGGAGGGATTCACCGCCGGGCTGCGCGGTCACCGCCGGGTCTGGCTGCCGATGAACAGCAGCATGATCGTCACCGAGCCGCTGCCCGCCTCCGCGTGGGACGAGATCGGCTGGCGCGGCGCCGAACTGATCGGGGACGAGGCCAACTCGTACTGCTACATCCAGCGCACCACCGACGGCCGCATCGCCATCGGCGGGCGCGGCATCCCGTACATGTTCGGCTCCCACGTCGACCAGCGCGGCGAGACCCGGGCCGCCACCCAGTTGCAGCTGCAGGCCATCCTGCGGCAGCACTTCCCGGCCACCGAGGGCGTCGGGATCGACCACACCTGGTCCGGTGTGCTGGGCGTTCCGCGCGACTGGTGCGCCACCGTCCACTTGGACGAGCGGACCGGTCTCGGCTGGGCCGGCGGCTACGTCGGGCACGGCGTGACCACCACCAACCTCGCCGGACGCACTCTGCGCGACCTGATCCTGCGCCAGAAAACCGACCTCACCCGGCTTCCCTGGGTCGACCGCAAGGTGCGCGGCTGGGAGCCGGAGCCGCTGCGCTGGCTGGGCGTGCGCAGCCTCTACGTCGCCTACCGCGCCGCCGACCGGCACGAGAACTCCGGCCTGGAGCGCACCTCCGTCATCGCACGCGTCGCCAACGTCATCAGCGGCCGCTGAAAGGAGCGACCCACATCATGGACACCACCGCCCTCGTCCCCACCGTCGCCTTCCTCGCCGATGCGGCGAGCGCCGACCTTCCCCCCGCGAACCCCAAGCCCACGAGCACCACCGGCCAGCAGGAGACCACCCGCCCCCTGTGGCAGTCCCCCGACGGACTGGTGGAGGTCGGCATCTGGGAGTGCGACCCCGGCCACTTCACCGCCACCCGCGACGGCTACGACGAGGTCTGCCAGGTGCTGACCGGGTCCGCCACCGTGTACACCGAGGGCGGAGAGGCCGTCGAGCTCGTTCCCGGATCCACCCTGGCGATGCCGGCCGGCTGGCGCGGCACATGGCAGGTACAAGAGACCCTGCGCAAGGTGTACGTGCTGCGCACCCACGGAGCCGGCGCATGACCCTGGTCCTGCACGGCGGCCGCGTGTGGACCGGCGACCCGCGGCGCCCCCACGCCGCGGCCGTCGCCGTGTCCGGCGGCCGGATCACCGCCGTGGGCACCGACGCCGAGGTACGCCGGGCCGTCGGCCGGCCGGCCGAAGCCGTCGACCTGGTCGGCCGGACCGTGGTGCCCGGCCTCCAGGACGCGCACATCCACCCCGTCTGGGGCGCCCTGGAGGCGCTGCGTTGCGACCTCACCGGCGCCACCGACGCCGAGAGCTGCGTCGCGGCCGTCCGGGAGTACGCGGCCACCCACCCCGGGCAGCCGTGGATCCTGGGCGGCGGCTGGACCATGGACTGCTTCCCCGGCGGCTGGCCCACCCACGAGCCGCTTGACGCAGTCGTCCCGGACCGGCCGGTCTTCCTGCCCAATGCCGACCACCACTCGGCATGGGTCAACTCGGTGGCACTGGAGCGCGCCGGGATCGACGCGGCCACCCCGGACCCGCCGGCCGGACGGATCGAGCACGACGCGGCCGGCCGGCCCACCGGGGTGCTGCACGAGAGCGCCATGGACCTGGTGGCCCGGCTGCTCCCGCGGGACACCGTCGAGGACCAGGTCGCGGCGCTCCGCCACGCGCAGGACCACCTCTTCCGGTACGGCATCACCGGCTGGCAGGACGCCATCGTCGGCGCCTACGGCGGGGCCGGCGACACACTCGCCGCCTACCGCCGGGCCGACGCCGAGGGACTGCTGAAGGCCCGGGTCACCGGTGCCCTGTGGTGGGACCGCAACCGCGGCCTGGAGCAGTTGGACGACCTGGTGGCGCGCCGCGGCGAGCCCGGCCACCGGTTCCGGGCCGGCGCGGTCAAGGTGATGCAGGACGGAGTGCTGGAAAACGGCACCGGCGCCCTGCTGGAGCCGTACCTGGACTCCTGCGGGTGCGCCACCGGCAACCTCGGCCACTCCAACGTGCCCGCCGAGCTGCTCGCCCGGGCAGTGACCCGGCTGGACGCGGCCGGCTTCCAGGTGCACTTCCACGCGATCGGTGACCGCGCGGTGCGCGAGTGCCTGGACGGGGTCGAGGCCGCCCGTCGCGCGAACGGGCCGCGTGACCGGCGCCACCACATCGCCCATGTGCAGCTGATCGACGACGCGGACATCGGCCGCTTCGCCGAGCTGGGGGTGGCGGCCAACGTCCAGTCGCTGTGGGCGACCCACCACCAGCAGACCGACGAGCTGACCAACCCGCTGCTGGGCAAGGGACGGGCCGGCCGGCAGTACCCCTTCCGCCGGCTGCTTGACAGCGGCGCCCGGCTCGCAGGGGGCAGCGACTGGCCGGTCACCACGGCCGACCCGTGGCAGGCCATGCACGTGGCAGTGCACCGCACCGAACCACCCGGCTCGGCGCACGCCGAGTGGCCGAACGCCGACCGTCCGTTCGGGCCCGAGGAGCGGCTGGAGCTCACCGACATCCTGCGCGCCTACACCGCGGGCTCGGCCTGGGTGAACGGCAACGACGACGAGGTCGGCCTGGTGCGCGAGGGGATGGCGGCGGACCTCGCCGTCCTCGACCGGGACCTCTTCGCCCCCGACGGGTACGTGGCCGGCGCCCGCTCGGTACTCACCCTCGTCGCGGGGGAGGCGGTCCACGCCGAGTGAGTGGTCGGACGGCGCAGTGGGTGATGGTGCCGGTGTACTGGCCGACGACCGCATCGGCGGGCACCGTGATGACCGCCGGTCGCACGCCCGGCTGACCACCTTCGTCGGCAGGGGCGCCGATGTCGCCGCGGTCCGCGAGCTCACAGCCGGCGCAGGTACAGGACCGGCGCCCCGGCTGCCGGCCATGCAGATCGCCTGCGAGGCGTACGGGGTCGGCGGCGGACTGGTCTTCGGCCGCCGCACCATGCTCAGCGTCGGCGCCGGAACGACCGTCTACGTCGTCCTGCTCAACGCGCCTGCGCCCGACCGGCCCACCGACACAGTGATTGCACTGTGCACTTTCTCACAGGGCGAGACGAGGCCCATGTCGGTAGCGTCCCGAGCAGCTGACGTGACGGCAGCTCCGGCTGCCCCTGGAAGTCCGTTACACCTGAGGAGAAACAACCGTTGTCCATCCCGACCACGCCGCGGGCCAGTTACTTCGAAGCCATCGACGACCACCGCTACAAGCCGACGACGCACGCGGGCGGGGCCTGGGACCCCGACGAGCAGCACTTCAGCCCGCTGGGCGGGCTCGTCGTCCACGCCCTCGACCGTCACCGGGCAGCCGGCCCGGACGACGGCCTGACCCTCTCCCGGATCAGCTACGACATACTCGGCCGCCTCGCCCTGGACGAGTGCGAGATCCAGGTGGAGACCATCCGCCCCGGCCGGACCATCGAACTCCTCGAAGCGGTCGTACGGATCGCCGGCCGCCCGGTCGTCCGGGCCCGCGCCTGGTTCCTGGCAAGCCTCGACACCACCGCGGTCGCGGGCGGGCCCGACGACCGCCTCGCCCCGCCGGAGTCACTCACCACGTGGCCGATGTCCGAGGTGTGGCCCGGTGACTACATCGCGTCCCTGGACGTCCGCCCGGTCGCGCCGCCCCGGCCGGGCCGTACGACCGCCTGGGTGTCCACGCCACTCGATCTGGTCGCCGGCGTTCCCGTCAGCCCGCTCGCGTCGTATCTCGCCCTGGTCGACACCGCCAACGGAATCGCCGTCCGGCAGTCGCCCACCGCGTGGATGTTCCCCAATGTCGACCTGACCGTCCACCTCCACCGCCAACCACGCGGCACCTGGACGGGACTGGACACCACCGTCACCTTCGGCCCCTCCGGACAGGGCCTCACCAGCACGGTCCTGCACGACGTCGACGGCCCGGTCGGACACGCCCAGCAGATCCTCACGGTCCGCCCCCAGCCGGGAACATGACAAGGCTGGAAAGTCACCGCATCGCCGACCCGGCCGGACACTCCGGTCCCGGTCGGCTCGGGGCGAGAGTACGGCGGAGGTCTGCCCGACGCACTGCATCGGCATCTCCGTCCGGACGCTCTGCACCCCTTTGATACGTGTCGGATGGTCGAGCTGGACCTGCCGGTGGGCGTAGAGGTCGGCTGCACTGCGCGGTGTTCGTGTCGACCGCCGCCGGCCTCAAGGGCGAGAACCGCGCGGCAGACATGATCTCCTACGTCACAGCTGCAGTGAGCGACACATCGAGTGGGGCGGCTGCCCGGTCCCGTGCTGCTGTCACTGACGATACGGGGCGGCCTCTTCACTCGGGGTCCGGGGCGCGGTGAGGTCGAGCAGCAGCATGGCGTCGTGGTCGGGGGTGCCCGGCTCGGCGAAGTACACACCGAGGCGTTGACCGGGCGTTCCTTCGAGCTGCATGGCCTGGAAGCCGAGAGTGAGATCGCCGACCGTGGGATGGTGGAAGGTCTTGGTCGCGTACTTGCGTCCGGTGACGTCGTAGCGTTCCCACAATCCGGCGAAGTCACGGCTCTTGAGGAGGAGTTCGCCGACCAGGGTGGTCAGGTCGGGGGCGTCGGGGTCGGTCCCGGCGAGCGCGCGCAAGCGGGCGACGCAGCCGCGGATCTGGTTGTCCCAGTCGGTGAGGACGTCGCGGGCGGCGGGGTGGAGGAAGAGGTAGCGAGCCAGGTTGCGTTGCTTGACGGGCCAGTCGCCGATGCCGGCGTACAGGGCGAGGCCACCGGGGTTCCAGGCGAGCAGGTCCATGCTGCGGCTGACGACGTAGGCGGGGTTGGGGCGCAGCGTCTCAAGGATTTGTTTGATGTGCGGGCGCACGGTGCGGCTGGGCGCGGGCGGGGGTTCGGGGGCGTAGCGGGCGGCACGGGCGGCGAGTTCGCGCAGATGCTGGTGTTCGTCGTCGCCCAGGTGCAGGGCACGGGCGAGGGAATCGACGACCTCGGGGCTGGGCCGGGTTTCCCTGCCACGTTCCAGCCGGGCGTAGTAGTCGATGCTGACTCCGGCCAGGGTGGCCAGTTCCTCGCGGCGCAGGCCGGGGGTGCGGCGCACTCCGGGCCCTGTGGTGAGGCCGACGGACTCGGGGCTTGTCTGGGTGCGGCGCGCGCGCAGGAAGCGTCCCAGCTCGGTGCCGCCCTGCTGCTCGGGTGCCATGCCTTCAGTCTCACACCGCCGTGAGCTGGACGGCGGGTGCAAGGGGGGACCTGTCACACCACGGCTGGCCACTCAGTGGCACAGCTCGGCCTTCCTGAAGACCGCGTACGGCAGCACTGTGGATGACGTGCTCGGAGGACCGTCCGAGCAGCACTGCACCGAGCCGTACCCGGCTGTCGCCCCGCCCGCTGAGCACCGCACCGCGGACTCGGGTTGCGAGGGGCGACGGCCATCGCCGGGAACGGCCAGGAGAGGAAGACCGCGATGCACCACCTCACACTGCGTGACCTGGAGGTTTCCCGGATCGGACTGGGCACGATGGGGATGTCCCACGGCTACACCGACTCCGGGACCGACGAGGCGGAGTCCGTCCGTACGATCCACCGGGCTTTGGAGCTGGGCGTCACCTTCATCGACACCGCCGAGATCTATGGCCCGTATGTCAACGAGGAACTCGTCGGACGTGCCTTGAAGGGGCGCCGTGGCCAGGTGGTCCTGGCGACGAAGTTCGGCATGGTCTCGCACGCCGGGGCCGGGCCGTGGAACCGGGACAGCAGTCCGGCAAACATCCGCACCGCCGTCGAGGGCTCGTTGAGGCGGCTCGGCACCGACCACATCGACCTGTACTACCAGCACCGGGTCGACCCGAACACGCCCATCGAGGAGACCGCCGGTGCGGTGGCCGAGCTGATCGCCGAGGGCAAGGTCCGCGCGTTCGGCCTGTCCGAGGCCGGGCCGGACACCGTCCGCCGCGCCCATGCCGTCCACCCGGTCACCGCCGTGCAGTCCGAGTACTCCCTGTGGACCCGCGGCATCGAGGACCGCATCCTGCCCGTCCTGCGGGAGCTGAGCATCGGCCTGGTGCCCTTCGCCCCACTCGGCCACGGCTTCCTCACCAACACCATCCGCTCCACGGACGGCTTCAAGGAAGGCGACTTCCGGCACGGCAACCCGCGCTTCACGGGCGAGAACTTCCAGCGCAACCTGCGCATCGCCGACGAGGTCCAGGGCGTCGCCGCCGAGGCCGGGGCCACACCCGCCCAGGTCGCGCTGGCCTGGCTGCTGGCCCAGGGCGACGACATCGCTCCCATCCCCGGCACCAAGCGAGTGCACCGGGTCGAGGAGAACACCGCCGCCGACGGCATCCGACTCTCCGACGAGCATCTCGCGCGCCTCGGCAACCTGCCCCCGGCGGCCGGCGAGACCCATCCGCAAGGCGCCCGGCAGATGCTCGAGCGCTGATTCCGGGCCTCACCCACGGCAACGATCCGACCAGAGGAACCCATGCAGACCGTCACCCTGAACAACGGCGCCACGATGCCGATCCTCGGCTTCGGCGTCTACCAGATCCCGCCCGAGCAGACCGAGCAGGCCGTCACCGGGGCTCTCGCCGCCGGTTACCGCCTGCTCGACACCGCCGCCGCGTACAAGAATGAGGAAGCCGTCGGCCGCGCCATCAGGAACAGCGGCGTGCCACGAGACGAACTGTTCGTCACCACGAAGTTGTGGGTCCAGGACGCACCCGCCGAACAGAACACCGAACGCGCCTTCGAGACGTCGCTGGCCAAGCTGGGCCTGGACTACATCGACCTGTATCTGATGCACCAGCCCTACGGCGATGTGCACGGACAGTGGCGCGGCATGGAAGAGGCGTACCGCGAGGGCCGGGCCGAGGCGATCGGCGTGGCCAACTTCCACCCGGACCGGCTGGTCGACCTGATCGTCAACAACGACGTCACGCCCGCGGTGAACCAGATCGAGACCCACCCGTTCTTCCAGCGCGCCGCCGACCAGGAACTCATGAGCGGGCACGGGGTCCAGATCCAGTCCTGGGGCGGGTTCGCCGAAGGCAGGAACAACCTGTTCACCCAGCCGCTGCTCAGCGAGATCGGCCGGGAGCACGGCAAGTCCGTGGCGCAGGTGGTACTGCGGTGGCTGGCCCAGCGCGACGTCGTCGCGATCCCCAAGTCGGTCCGGCCCGAGCGCATGGCGGAGAACATCGACATCTTCGACTTCGAGCTCACCGACGACCAGATGGCCGCCATCGCCACCTTGGACACGGGAGCGTCCCTGTTCTTCGACCACCGCGATCCGGAGATGGTCGCCCGGCTGGCCAAGCACCGATTGGACTCCTGACTCCCCCTCACTCGGCTCATCCGGGCACCCGGAAGGACACCCCCTGACCTCCTGGACCAGCTCCGATCTGGAGCGGATCGGCACAGCCGAAGGGCTGGACCCGCGATCCGAACGCGCCGAGTGACGTTCCCGAGGCGCATCCCAGCCGGTACGCGGGCGTGGATGCCGCCTACCGCGCCACGTACGGGCGCTGCACCAGCATCGTCGAACACCTTCTGACCGACCGGGCGCCGGCCGCCAACCTCCGCCTGGAACCGCGCCGAACCCGCTACCACCCCCACCCCTTCGAGGAGTTCCGCTCATGCGAGCCACCCTGCTGTACTCGGCCGGCGACGTACGCGTCGAGGACGTCGCCGACCCGAAGATCCAACAGCCCACCGACGCGATCGTGCGGATCGTGCTGTCCTGCATCTGCGGCAGCGACCTGTGGCCCTACAAGTCGCTGCCGCCTACCGACAACCCACGCCACATGGGGCACGAGTTCCTCGGCGTGGTCGAGGAGACCGGCTCCGAGGTGCGCGGCCTCAGGCCCGGCGATGTGGTGGTGGCCCCGTTCGTCTGGGCCGACAACACCTGCGTCTACTGCCGCGAGGGCCTGCAGACCTCCTGCCTGCACGGCGGGCAGTGGGGCGTGAACGGGGTCGACGGCGGTCAGGGCCAGGCCGCGCGGGTCCCGTACGCCGACGGGACCCTGGTGAAGCTGCCCGTCGGCGAGGACTCCGAGCTGCTGCCGGACCTGTTGACGCTGTCCGACATAGTGTGCACCGGTTACCACGCCGCCCGCACCGCCGGCGTCGAGCACGGCGACAGCGTCACCGTCGTCGGCGACGGTGCCGTGGGCCTGGCCGCCGTGCTCTGCGCCAAGCTCCTCGGCGCCGACCAGGTCGTCCTCATGGGTCGCCATCGGGCACGTACCGAGCTGGGCCGTGAGTTCGGGGCCACCGATGTGGTCACCGAGCGCGGTGGCGAAGGCGTCGCCCGGGTGCGCGAGCTGACCGGTGGCGAGGGCACCCGCAAGGTCCTCGAGTGCGTGGGCCTCAAGGACGCACTCGTGCAGAGCCTCGGGGTCGTGCGCGCCGGCGGCACCATCAGCCGTGTCGGCGCCCCGCAGTACCCAGAGGTCCCCTTCGGATTCGGCGACTTCATGCGCAATATCACCCTCACCGGCGGCGTCGCCCCGGCCCGCACCTACATCGAGGAACTGATGCCGCACATCCTTGACGGCTCGATCCGCCCGGGCCGCGTCTTCGACCGCACGGTCGGCCTGGAGGACGTCGCCGACGGCTACCGGGCGATGAACGACCGCGAAGCGCTGAAAGTCCTCGTCCGTCCCTGAACCCGGCACCCGGCACCAGCGGTGAGCACAGGAGCATCCGCCATGAACCAGAACACCCCGTCCACCACGGAAGTAGCCGTCGTCATCGGCTCCGGCAGCATCGGCCTCGCCATCGCGCGCCGTATCGGCGCCGGCCGCAGGATCCTGCTCGCCGACCGCAACGAGGAAGCGGCTGCAGCCGCGGCCCGGACGCTGCGCGGCGGGGGACACGAGGTGACCACCCGTGTCACCGATGTCGCCGACCACGACGCGGTGGAGTCCCTGGCCGATGCGGCCGCCGCGCTGGGCCCGGTCACCCAGGTCGTGCACACTGCGGGCGTCTCCCCCACCCAGGCCACCGTCGAGCGGATCCTGCAGGTCGACCTGCTCGGCACCGCCATGGTGCTCGATGCCTTCGCCCGCGTCGTCGCTCCGGGCGGGGCGGGCCTGGTGATCGCCAGCATGGCCGGGCACCGCGAAAGCCCGTACGCACCGGAGATCGAGCACGCGCTCGCCACGACCGAGACGGCGAAACTGCTGGAACTGCCGTTCCTGCAGAGCGAGCAGATCGGTACCACCGTGCACGCCTACGCGCTGTCCAAACGGGCAAACTCGCTGCGGGTGCAGACCGCTGCCGCCGCGTGGGGCAAGCGGCAGGCTCGGCTCAACGCGGTGAGCCCCGGCGTCATCGTCACCCCGCTGGCCCTCGATGAACTGGCCGGGCCGCGCCGCGAGTGGTTCGAGCACGTACGCGAGGTGTCGGTCGCCGGACGCTTCGGCACACCCGACGAGGTCGCCGATGCCGCCGCATTCCTCCTCGGCCGCCAGGCCGGCTTCATCACCGGCGCCGACCTGTTGATGGACGGCGGCGTCACCGCCGCGCTGCGCGGCGGAGAGCTGACCGTCCCCTGACCCCACTGCGCAGAGGCGGCGGAGAGCTGCTGGTCGGCGGCCCAGGAGGAACATACCTTCAGCAAGGCCGTCGGACTGGGCACCGGCGCAGCCGCGGTCCCGCTGTCCGGCCCTCCGGTCGGCGCGTCCGCCGCGACCGACGCGGCCGCCTCGCACCAGTCGAGCGGTGTACCTGCTCCCCACCGTGCCCACCAGCACCCCGGCGCCCGCAGCGGCTTCAGCACGCTCGAGCACACCGAGGCGGGCGTCCTCGACATCGGTTACGCCTAGGGCGTGTGTCGGACCGGCCCACGGCCCGGACATCATCTGTCGGATGCGCGGCCGTGAAGGGCGGTGCCCTTCACGGCCGCGCCGGTGTTCAGGACTCGGCGCGCTTGGGCAGCCGCCAGTTCGGGCGCGGGAAGTGGCAGGTGTAGCCGTCCGGGTAGCGCTGGAGGTAGTCCTGGTGATCCGGCTCGGCATCCCAGAACGCGCCGGCCGGCACGACCTCGGTCACCACCGGCCCCGGCCACAGCCCCGACGCCTCGACGTCGGCGATGGCGTCCTGAGCGACGCGCCGCTGCTCGTCGTCGAGGTAGAAGATGGCGGAGCGGTAGCTGAGGCCTACGTCGTTGCCCTGCCTGTTCCTCGTGGTCGGGTCGTGGATCTGGAAGAAGTACTCCAGGATGGTGCGGTAGTCGGTGGCCGTGGGGTCGAAGACGATCTCGATCGACTCCGCGTGCTTTCCGTGGTCGCGGTAGGTGGGGTGGGGCGTGTCGTCGTCGCCGCTGTAACCCACCCGGGTGCGCACAACCCCGGGAAGCGACCGGATCAGCTCCTGCATACCCCAGAAGCAGCCGCCCGCCAGCAGCGCCCTCTCCTCGACGTCACTCATCGTCATCACCCTTCTGTCCGCATCCGTTCGCGCGGGATCCAGCCTCGCATACTGGCCGGGAAACCCCACGACTTTCGTCACCATCTTAACAGGTGACGGATGCCATGGCAGATTCATCACCAGTCAAGGCGGTGACAAAATCCGGCAGGGCCGGAATACCCGAGAGGGGTCTGTCGCGCCGAGCATCAAGGGTGGATGCAAGCAACCGGTGACGACCGCGGTCTCGAAGTTCCGGCAGGTCTCACGCCGACGCGTTCACTGCATGCGCCTGCCGTTCACCGATCCGGCGGCACGAGGGAAGCACCAGGACCAGCAGCAGGGCACCCGGGACACCGTCGCCGCCCGACACAAGGAGACCTCAGCCGACCCCGACGATCCCGACCTCTCCGCCCTCATCGGCGAACCGACCGTCCAGGAACCCGACTTCCGTACCTGACGGGCCGAACACCGCGTCAACAGCGCGAGCCACGGCACCAAGCGCCAGCGCCACCATCGCGTCGGCGACGTCACCCTCGACTGCGACACCCGGTCCGGCTCCGCGACCACCACGCCCCGAACGCACGAAAGGCCGCCCTCCCACGAGTGAGAGAACGGCCTCCGACCTGCAAAAAGCATGGTCGGGACGACAGGATTTGAACCTGCGACCCCTTGACCCCCAGTCAAGTGCGCTACCAAGCTGCGCCACGTCCCGATGCTCGCCTGACCTGGGCTTTCCCCTGGCCGAACGCGCATGAGAACAATACCGCACTTGAGCCGGTGCTTACGAACCTCTTTCCACACTTGACCTCAACCATGCTTGAGGTTGAATGCTGCACCCATGACGATCAAGACCGCCGCTCCGGCGCACACCTACCGTGACCTGAACCGCCTGATGAGCCTGATGACCGGCGACGAGAAGCACGGGCCCGCGGCCACCTCCACCCTCGATGCCCTCTGGGTCCTGTACGACCAGGTGCTGCGCGTCACCCCCGACACCACCGAGGCCCCGGACCGGGACCGGTTCCTGCTCTCCAAGGGGCACGGACCGATGGCGTACTACGCCGTCCTCGCCGCGCACGGCTTCTTCGACGAGGAATTGCTGCCCGGATTCGGCGGCTACGAGTCACCGCTGGGGCATCATCCGGACCGCATGCTCGTCCCCGGTGCCGAGATCGGCAGCGGTTCGCTGGGACACGGATTGCCGCTGGCTGTCGGCAGTGTGCTCGGGCTCCGGGCACAGGGGCTGACCCAACCCCGGGTCTGGGTGCTGATCGGGGACGCCGAGCTGGACGAGGGCAGCAACCACGAGGCGATCGCCTACGCCGGCCCGGCCGGACTCGAGCAGCTGCACACCCTGGTGATCGACAACGCCTCCGCCACCTTCGGGTGGCCCGGCGGCATCGCATCCCGGTTCGAGGCGGCCGGCTGGTCGGCCGAGACCGTGGACGGGCACGACCACGAGGCGCTGTACGCGGCATACACGGCACCGCATCCCGGGCAGCCGCGGGCCGTGGTCGCCCGCGTCTCCCCGAAGAACTGACCCCCGCACCACCGCACACCAGCGATTCAGCGATTCACCGATTCAGAACGAGGGAGAACCGACCCATGGACACCATGCGTGACCGCTTCATCACCACCGCGTCGCGGCTGCTGGACGACGACCCCAGGCTGGCCGTCGTGCTGGCCGAGATCAGCCGGGACGGCTTCGACCGCGCCGAGCGCGCCCATCCGGACCGGGTGATCAATGTCGGAATCCGGGAGCAGCTGCTGGTCGGCGCGGGGGCCGGACTGGCGCTGACCGGGATGCGACCGATCATGCATACGTTCGCCCCGTTCCTGGTGGAGCGGCCCTTCGAGCAGGTGAAGCTCGACTTCGGACATCAGGGTGTGTCCGGGGTACTGGTCAGCGCCGGAGGTTCCTACGACTGGCCCGCCGGCGGCGTCACCCATATGGCGCCCGGCGATGTCGCGCTGATGGACACCCTCGACGGCTGGACGGTGCAAGTGCCGGGCCACCCCGACGAGGCGGAGGCCCTGCTGCGGCAGGCTGCCGCCGGGGAGGACAAGGTCTACCTGCGGCTCTCGCTCCAGCAGAACGAGCGGGCCCGGGCGGTCGGTGCCGGGTTCACGCCGGTGCGGGAGGGGAGCAACGGGGTGGTGATCGCCGTCGGCCCCATGCTCGACAACGTCCTGGCAGCGACGGACGGCCTGGATGTGACGGTGCTGTACGCGACAACCGTGCGCCCCTTCGACGCGGCGGGACTCCGGCGCGCGGTCGGGGGCCGGGAGACGGCGGACGTGGTGATCGTCGAACCGTATCTGGCGGGCACGTCGACGGGCGCCGCCAACGACGCGCTCGCCGATCTGCCGCACCGGGTGCTGGGGCTCGGAGTGGGAAAGGCGGAGCTTCGTCGGTACGGACAGATGGACGAACATCTCGCCGCACACGGCCTGGATCCGCAGGGACTGCGGGGGCGGATCACCGGCTTCCTGGGCGGCTGACCGGGGCGGGGGCGGCAGCCGATGTGCTTCCGGAGCCGCGCCCAACACGTTCCGCACCCCTCCCCCTCTCCGGAAGCTGTCAGGCGGCGCCCTCGCCGTCGACCACGGCCCGGCCCAGATCCGGATGGGCGTCCTGCAGTTTTCGGGGTGCCGCCTGGCGCCAGGAGTCGGCGAGGATCGCGGTCAGCTCGTCCACGTCGTCCAGTGCGGCGAGCCGCACCCGGAGCCACGCGTAGGTGTCGTCGTGGCCCTTGCGCGTGAAGAACTTCTGCGGTTCGGCGGCGATCAGCTCCACCCGGTCCTCGACCGGGCACTTCACGCCCATCGTCGTGTCGTCGTCGCCGAGCGCGGCGAAGATCTTCCCGGCCACGCGGAATGTGGGCTGCCCCCAGGCCAGTTTCTCGGCTGTGTCGGGCAAAGAAAGCGCGATGGTGCGGACGTCGTCGGCGGTGGTCATCCACGTCTCCGATCCGGTGAACCAGCCAGGTGCGGTCGGAATCGACCGTAGCGCCCGGCACCGACAATCGCCCGGAGCCGCGGGACCCGGCCGCCGCCCCGAGCCGTCCGCAGCAGGCTCGCACCCCCTCACAGCAGAGTCACAGAGAGCCCTGCCGACCCATTGACCCCGCGGAAGACGTGAACCTACTCTGAACGGCGTACTTCAGAAAGCGCTTTCTACATCCCGTAGTCGGCATCTACCGCACAGGGAGCGCCCATGAGTCACCATCCGTTCAGCAGACACCCGTCGCGAGGATTGCCCTCATCCCTCCTCGCCCTCACCGCACTTCTCGCCCTGATCCTCGGCCTGTTGGTCGCTTCGCCGCCTCGCGCCCACGCGGCCCCGTTCCGGGTCCTTGTCTACTCCGAGGTCACCAACTTCAGGCACGACTCGATTCCTGCGGGCATCGAAGCGATCAAGAAACTCGGTACCGAGAACGGCTTCGAAGTCGAGGCCACCGACGACTCGGCCGTATTCAATGACTCCGATCTCGCCCGCTTCCAGGCCATCGTCTTCAACAACACCAACTCCACGCCGCAGAGCGGCAACTTGCTGAGTACCGACGAGCGTTCCGCGCTCCAGAAGTACATCCGTGCGGGCGGTGGCTGGGTCGGGCTGCACGCCGCGTCGGCGAGCGAGCGCGACTGGGACTGGTACGAGGGCCTGGTAGGCGCGATCTTCGATCAGCATCCCGCCGTGCAGACCGGCCGGGTCAAGGTACTCGACCATGCGCACCCCTCCACCAAGGGCCTTCCGGACCTTTGGGAGCGTACGGAGGAGTGGTACAACTGGCGTACCAATCCGACCTCCAAGGTGCACACGCTCGCGCAGATCAAGGTGCGCGACGGCATCACGGGTCTGGACGAGGGCGTGGACCATCCGTGGTCCTGGTGCCAGAACTACGACGGCGGCCGCTCCTGGTTCACCGCCGGCGGCCATGCCGCGTCGGCCTTCCAGGAGGAGGGCTTCGTCAAGCATCTGCTGGGCGGCATCGAGTGGGCCGCGGGCGCCAAGTCCGGCGACTGCACGGCGACTCGGACCGGTTCCTTCCAGCGCACGGCACTGGCCACCAGCGACCTCGCCGACCCGTTCGAGCTGGCGATCGCCCCGGACCGCCGGGTGTTCTTCGCCCAGCGCACCGGGAAGCTCAAGGTCATCGACCAGCAGACCATGAAGGTCACAACGGCACTGGACTTCGCGTACTCGCCCGAGATGACCAGCCAGTCCGACGGGCTGCTCGGTCTCGCGCTCGATCCGGGCTTCGCCACGAACAACTGGCTCTATCTGCTGCATTCCGACAAGACCGAGAAACGGCTCAACCTCTCCCGTTTCACGGTCACCGGCAACACGGTCGACCCCGCCTCGGAGAAGAGGCTGCTGACCATTCCGACCTGGCGCGGCGAGGGCCGGGCCAACTCCCATATGGCCGGGTCGCTCGCCTTCGACAAGAACGGGAATCTGTACGCGGCGACGGGTGACAACACCGACCCGTTCGCGTCGGACGGTTTCAGCCCGATCGACGAGGGCGAGGGCCGCCGCGCCTGGGACGCCCAGGGCACGGCGGGCAATACGAACGATCTGCGTGGCAAGATCCTGCGCATCACCCCGAAGGACGACGGCACATACACCGTCCCCGACGGCAATCTCTTCACGCCCGGTACGGAGAAGACCCGCCCGGAGATCTATGCGATGGGGATGCGCAACCCGTTCCGGATCACCACGGATCCGGTGAGCGGCGCGCTGATGGTCGCCGACTACGGCCCGGACGCCAAGGCCGCGGTCGCCAACCGCGGGCCGGAAGGCACGGTCGAGTACACCCGGATCACCAAGGCGGGGAATTTCGGCTGGCCGTACTGCATCGGCAACAACACCCCGTTCAACGACTACGACTTCACAACGAGGACGTCCGGTCCGAAGTTCGACTGCGCGGCGCTCGTCAATGATTCGCCGAACAACACCGGGCTGCGGAATCTGCCGCCCGCGCAGCCCGCGACGGTCTGGTACGCCTACTCCGCATCCGCCGAGTTCCCGGAGCTCGGGACCGGCGGCGGTGGCCCGATGAGCGGTCCGGTCTACGACTACGACCCCGACAACCCGTACCGCACCAAGTTCCCCGAGTACTTCGAGGGGAAGTGGTTCACCTACGAGCTGACCCGGCAGTGGTTCAAGACGTTCTCCTTCCAGCAGAAGGACCAGACATTCAGCAATCCGCGGTTCGCTCCCGTCAAGGCCGGTGAACTCCAGTCGATCAACGGCGTCTTCGCGGACATGAAGTGGAACCAGCCGTTCGATGCCGACTTCGGTCCCGACGGGTCGCTGTACGTCATCGACTTCGGGCTCGGCAGCGGCACCGGCCGTGGCGGCAGCAACGAAGGGTCGGGCATCTACCGGATCGACTACGTCGGTGACGGACGGCTGCCCGAGGCGAAGATCACCGTCAGCCGGGACAACGGTCCGGCGCCACTCACCGTCGCGTTCTCCAGCGCCGGTTCCGGGCTGCCGGACGGTCGACCGGTCACGTATGCCTGGGACTTCGACGGCAACGGCACCACGGACTCGACGGAGCCGAACCCCTCGCACACGTACCAGACCAAGGGGCTCACGACGGCGCGGCTGACCGTCACCGGGCCCGGTGGTCTGACCGCGCAGGCGGTGCAGGACATCACCGTCGGCAACACCCGTCCCGAAGTGACGATCAAACAGCCGCCGAACGGGGGGATGTTCAGCTTCGGCGACACCATCCCGTTCACCGTGAAGGTGAAGGACAAGGAGGACGAGAGGAACGGACAGCCGATCGACTGCTCGCGGGTGGTCGTGCAGTCGCAGCTCGGCCATGACACGCATCTGCATCCGCTCGACAACTACACCGGCTGCGCGGGCGAGATCGTCACGGATGCCGGGGACAGCCACGGCCCGGGTCAGAATCTGTACTACGGGATCACCGCCCGCTACGAGGACAAGGGCGCCCCGGACGCCCCGGCGCTCACCGGCTCGACCTCACTGACACTGCGCACCACCTTCCGTGAGGCGGAGCACTTCACGGCGACGGGCGGAGCCCACGGCGGAGTGGTGATCGGAAACAGGACCGACGCCTCCGGCGGGAAGCGGCTGACGGAGATCGAGGACGGTGACTGGATCAGCTTCGATCCGGTGCATCTGAAGAACATCGACTCGGTGACGGTCGGCGCGGCCTCCGGCGGGATCGGTGGCACTGTCGAGTTCCGGGCGGGTTCCCCGACGGGGCAGCTGCTCGGGAAGGTGACCGTGCCGAACACCGGGGACTGGGGCAAGATCGTCTCGCCGACCACGGCCCTGGAGGACCCGGGGAGCAGCGTGAAGCTGTACGCGGTGTTCACCAACCCGGAATGGTCGAGCGACAAGGCCGACCTGTTCGCCGTGGACTGGCTGCACTTCAACGGGTCCGGCGTCGAGAAGAAACCCGGTACGCAGGTCACGGTGAAGGCGGACCCGGCCACAGGCACCTCTCCCCTCGCCGTCGCGCTGAGCAGCATGGTCAAGCCGGCGGCCGGGCGCACGATCACCTCCTACCACTGGGACTTCGGCGACAACGTCAAGTCCGCGGGGCCCGAGGGCGCCACGGCGACGCACACCTACAGCCGGAAGGGTGCGTACACCGCGCATCTGACGGTCACCGACGACAAGGGCGACACGAGCACCGGTTCCATCCGCATCGACGTGAGCTGAGCGGCGTCGACTGAGAGGAAAGAGACGATATGAACGGCACACGACGTGCGTTTCTCGGTACGGCTCTGGGCGTCGCTGCGGCCGCCGGGGTCGGCACGGCCCCGGCAGCCGCCATGGAGTCCGGGCCCTCCCGCCCCATCCCGCCGTCCGGGATCGGCATGCACCTGTACACCATGCGGACCCCTCTGGCGACGGACTTCCGGGGCACGCTGGAGCGGCTGGCGGAGATCGGGTACGCGACGGTCGGGGTGAGCGGCCGACACGGCAAAAGCGCGGCCGACATCCGGCGGATGCTGGACGAGACACGGCTCAAGGCGGTCCTCGAACATGTCGCGTACGACATCGTGAAGGGCGCCGGGCTGCCGCAGGCGCTGGAGGACATCCATACGCTGGGCGGCAAGTGGATCGTCGTACCCAGCCTGCCCGGATCGCTGCACAGTCCGGCCGGATACCGCGAGGCGGCCCGGGAGTTCAACAAGGCGGGACTGGCCGCCCGCGAGTCCGGGCTGAAGCTGCTCTACCACAATCACGGCACGGACCATCAGGTGGTGAACGGGGTCAGCCTGTACGACATCCTGCTCGCCGAGACCGATCCGGAACTCGTCGGCTTCGAACTGGATCTGTACTGGGCGGCCAACGGTGGCGCCTCGGCACCGGGCGAGTTGTTCGTACGCCATCCCCGGCGCTTCCCGGCGCTGCATGTGAAGGACATGGCGCCGAACGGGAGCTTCGCCGATGTCGGGTCGGGGGTGCTGGACTTCCCGGCGATGTTCGACACCGCGCGGCGGGGCGGGGTGAAGCAGTGGCTGGTGGAGCACGACTCACCGGCTGATCCGTTCGCCTCGGCGCTCGCCAGCTACACGTATCTGTCACGCCTGCGGTACTGAGCGGACCGGCGCGCGCAGCGGCCCCGGGGAGCGTTCCGCCTCCCCGGGGCCGCTGCGTGCTCAGTGGGCGGCGAGCAACTGCCCGTACGGGCGAGGATCGCGTCCACGGTGGCCGGGAGAGGTTTCTCGGAGGCCGTAGGGCTGCCCGACGCCGGCGGTCGCTCTCACCCGGATCGTCGAGGGCATGGGCCTCTCGGGCCCCGCGTTCCGCCGCTGCTTCGCCGGCCGCGACGACCTGCTCAACGCCCCGATCAGGGACGCGTACGACGGTGCTGCGAGGGCCCCGGCGGAAGCGGTGACCCACCCCGCGGCCGCATCGGAGAGCCCCCGGGCGCGCCTGCGCTCCCCAGGAGGAGCTCACACCATGGGCGCCCGGCTCGCGATGCCCGGCACGGCACCTCGCTGCGTTGTCGCCTCACCCGAGTACGTCCGGTACGAGAGGGATCCTCCGCCCGGCGATGCACCGCACCTGCCGACACGCTGGAGCGGGCCCCGCCGGGGGGGGGGCGC